>DASWXG010000433.1:0-6771 GCA_036405615.1 Prosthecobacter sp.
ATCCCGGCTGCCTGCTTCGCCGCGACCGCCTTCTCCATTTCCCCATGAATCGCGGCCAGCTTGCTGGCATCGATCGCGTGAGAAAGCGCATGAACAAGGAAGAGCGAGGAAACGAGCAGGGAGCGGAGCATGAGGCACAAAACGCTGCCATTGCACCGGGTGTTTCGGCCGTCAGAAGGGAATCCGCGTTTTGATTTTGACTTCGATGGGCTGTTTCTCGAAACATTGAGCATAAGCCTCGAATGACATCCTTTAAAGCAACCTATTGTTATGCTGAGGACGAAGGTTCCTCATTGACCGCCGGACTGGCAGATTGCCGGGACAATACCCATCACTACGTCTTGTTTCAGCGGGCGAAAATCTCCTCCGTAGAGGATCAGGCTCTGGGATTTGACCAGCCTCACATCGAGATCAATGATCAAAGATGGAGCGGTTACGGGAGTGTGGACAAGATTCGCGTGGAAAACGAAAAGCTCACCGTGGTCTTCAATGATCGCGGTCGTGCCGTTTTCGCGGTGAAAAATTATGAAGTAGTGCTGGGAGAAGGGGTGTTGACCGGCCAGTTTTCGGAGATTATGAACGAGATGTTTGGAGACCGCTATGAGGTCATCAGGGTAGGGTGAGCTTGTCCCAGCCCTTCTGAAAGCGGTAGCCAGCTGTTAGATCATCCTGAAGTCATCCGTGAAGAGATAGTTGGTGGAGAGATCAAACTTCATGCAGTCCGTGTGGCAATTTTAAGAATGAAAGAGTCTCCTTGTCGAGACGGTTCCCGGTGGCAGACACCACAAAAAAGGTGCCGCTGCGAACAGCGGCACCTCGAAGTTTAGAGGGAGATGGAGAAGGAATGTTCCGGGCTTATTTGCCCGCTGCCCGCACCTCGTTCACATACTCTTCCATGAGGTCCATCGCTTTCACGATGAGATCCGGGGCCGTGGCATAACAGCAGCGGACAAAGCCTTCGCCCGCCGCACCGAAGGCGGTGCCGGGGACAACGGCGACGCTCTTTTTCTCGAGCAGGCCGATGGCGAATTCCTTGCTGGTGAGGCCTGTGCTGCGGATCTCCGGGAAGACGTAAAACGCCCCGCCGGGATTGAAGCAGTGCAGGCCCATGCCATTGAGACGGCTGACGATGACGTTGCGCCGCTGCTCATAGCTCTGGCGCATGTCTTCATAGGCGCTCTTGCCCATTTTGAGAGCTTCGATGCCGGCCATCTGGCTCATGATCGGCGCGCACAGCATGCAGTACTGGTGCACCTTCATCATGGCCTCGATGAGCGGAGCCGGAGCGCAGGCGTAACCGAGGCGCCAGCCGGTCATGGCAAAGGCCTTGCTGAAGCCGTGGAAGAGCACGGTGCGCTCCTTCATGCCGGGCAGCTCGGCGATGCTCATGTGCGTCTTGTCATCATAGAGCAGTTCGCAGTAGATCTCGTCCGTGAAGACCAGCAGGTCATGCTTGATGGCCAGCGCGGCGATCTTCTCCAGTTCCTCGCGGGGCATGACGCCGCCGGTGGGGTTGGTGGGGAAGTTCAGTGCGATGATGCGGGTCTTCGGGGTGATGGCCTTCTCCACATCTTCCGCCATGAGGGCAAAGTTGTTTTCCTCCCGCGTCTGCACGACCACGGGCACGCCGTAGGCCATCTTGATGCTGGGGGAGTAGGAGACGTAGCAGGGCTCGTGATAAATGACCTCGTCGCCGGGGTTCAGCATCGCGCGGTAGGCGATGTCGAGCGCCTCGGAAACGCCGACGGTGACCAGGATCTCCTTTTTGGGATCGTAGGTCACACGGAACAGGTTTTCCACGTAGCCGCTGATGGCCACGCGCAGGGTTTCCAGACCCAGGTTGGAGGTGTAGCTGGTCTGCCCCTTTTCCAGGGAGCGGATGGCTGCCTCGCGGATGGGCCAGGGGGTGGGTTTGTCGGGCTCGCCGACGCCGAGGGAGATCACATCGTTCCGGCCGATGACCAGTTCGAAAAAGTCCCGGATGCCAGAGCGCGGAAGGTCGCGGATCTGGGTCGAAAGTTTGTTGCTGTAGTCCATGGTTGGGTGGCTCAGGTCACGGTCACGGACTGACAGGCAGACGTTCTTCATCATTGGCTCCGTTGGCGAGGAAGCCGGCTTGTTTGTAGGCCTTCAGCTGGAAGTGCGTCGCGGTGGAAAGCACACCGCCCAGGGTGCTCAGCTTTTCAGCCACAAAGTTGGCCACATCCAGAAGGTCCTTGCCCTCCACCAGCACGGCCAGGTCATAGCCGCCGCTCATGAGGAAGCACTCGCGCACCTGGTCAAACTTGGCGATGCGCTTGGCCAGGCGGTCAAAGCCGCCCTCGCGCTCCGGGGTGATGCGCACTTCGATGAGCGCTGTCACGCCCCTGTGGCCAGCCTTGAGCCTGTCCACCACGGCGTTGTAACCCAGGATCGTGCCATCCGCCTCCGCCGCTCGCATCTGGCGCACGACTTCGTCTTCTGAAAGGCCCAGGATTTGGGCCAGCTCACTGGTGGAGCGGTTCGAGTTGATTTGGAGGAGTTGAATCAGAGGATCCATGGGAGGCGCAATTTAGCGCACCTCTGAAAACGTGCACAAAGATTGTTTGGCTTCGTTTCAAAATCTGGCCTCAGCCAGGGCCCTCAGCCCAACGGCCACAGCAGCAGGCCGGCTGCGGGCATGGCGGTGACCACATCTGCCCACACGCGGAAGGCTTCGGGGGAGAGTTTCAGGCGCTTCCACCACAGGATTTCCAGACCGGCCAGACCGGCGGTCACAGCCGCCGTCAGTGGCAGGAGAGGCAGGGGCAGCAGGCCCGCGGGCATGGCGGCCAGGGCCAGAACAGCCAGCACCAGCCCTCCCCGCACAGTGGCCTGCGACTCCTGGGCATTGTCTTCCGTAAGGTGCTCGCGTGAGTTGATGAGCGAAAGATTGCAGACAAACAGCAGGCTCAGGAGGATGAGTTCCAGCCAGGTGTCCGGCCCTTCGTTGCCCAGGGTGTGAAAGCGCGTCCACGTGGTGCAGCCAAAGGCGAAGAGAATGCCTGCCGCCAGCTCCTTGCGGAAAAAGCGGTCCATGTGCTCATGCCAGCGCAGGCTCAGCAGCGTGAGGCTGCCCACGATGATGAGGCTGGAGGTGATCATTCGCACCGGGGCGGAAATGGGCAGGGCATTGACAAACAGCAGCAGCAGAAGCACACCCGCCTGCAGCAGCCAGCGGCGCAGGCGCAGACTGCTTACGGAATAGAGCACCAGGTAGAGAGCAATGGGCAGCACCTGGGCCAGGGAGTGGGCCAGCAGACCGGCGGGCACGACCCAGAGCCCCAGCCAGGCCAGGGTGGCGACCGCAGCGGGCATCGCCAGCAGCATGAGCGGCCAGCGAAACTGGCGGTAAAAACGGTGCCGCAGGTCCAGCACGGCGGCAGGCAGGCCCCAGGCGTCCAGGATGCGGTCCGCCAGATACACCAGCCACACCGCCAGCCCCAGACCGGCCATCACCCCCGGCATCAGCGCCAGCCTGTCCACCCGCGCCAGCGCTGCCAGCCACAGCATGGCCACCACGGGGGCCTCCAGGCTGAACACGTGCGGCCACAGCCAGAAAGGGGTCCGGGCCGGGGAAGGGGGGATGGAAAAGGGCGGGGGCAAGGGGAAGGGGAGACTTGAAGGCCGCTGGCCGCAGAATGCAAACAGAGAGACTTTTCCGTTTCCAATTCTCCATTCCTCCTCTTCCATCCTGCCAGCCCATGCCTTTGCCCCTTTCCGTCGCCATCATCTCCAAAAACGAGGAGGCCAATCTCCGCCGCTGCCTGGCCAGCGTCGCGGATGTGGCAGGGGAAATCGTGGTGGTGGACAGCGGCAGCACGGACGGCACGGTCGGCGTGGCGGCCGGGTTCAAGGCGAAGTTTGTCCACCAGGACTGGCTGGGTTTCACCGACCAGAAAAACCTCTGCAACAGTATCTGCACGCAACCCTGGATCCTCGCGCTGGACTGTGACGAAGAGCTGTCTCCCGAACTGCGGAAAGCCATCCAGGATTTTTTCCGCAATGGCGACAGCGATCGCTTTGAAGCCGCCTGGATGGCGCGCCGCGTGTGGTTCCTCGGCCGTTGGATCCGCCATGGCGACTGGTACCCGGACAAGAAAGTCCGCCTTTTCCGCCGCGACAAGGGCCGCTGGGAAGGCCAGGCCGGCAGCCAGGTGCATGAGCGTCTGGTGGTGGATGGCCCGCACACCACGCTGGCGGGAGATCTCTACCACTATTCCTTCACCAGCATGCGCCACTACCTGGAAAAGCACATCAGCTATACCGATGTCTTTGCCGGCAATGAAAAAGACGGTGGCCGCCGCTGGTCCGTGGTGGATGTGGCCTTCCGCCCCTGGTGGCGTTTTGTCCGGGCCTATTTCCTCCGGCGCGGGTTTCTGGATGGGTTTCCCGGTTTCTGGATCGCCGTGTCCACGGCCTTTTTCACCTTCATGCGCTACAGCCGGGCCTATGAGGTGAAGACTGCGGACCGCCAGCCGCACTGAGATTTGCTTTTTCCCCGGCCTCGTCCATCTCTCCTCTCTTTCTGCACGCCAGCCCCCCGCACTGCATGCTCACCGCCCGGCCCGCCCTCTCTGCCCGCGTCCGCTCCCGACTGTCCCTTGCCTTGCTGCCTGCCCTCCTGGTGCTGGGAAGCTGTGCCGGGCCCAAGGCCCCCACAGTGCGGGCCCCCATGCTTTCATGGATCGGCCTCAATGAACGCAGCATGGCTGTGCATGTGGACAAGGCTGCTGCTGCCTGGGACATCTTGCAGGATCCTCCCTCCCGTGCCGCCCGCGTGCAGGCCGAGGTGCACTATGAGGCGGCTGTCACCGCGATGCTGAAAGAGTGGAGCCGCAGCCAGATGCCGCGCAAATGGAAGAACGGCAGCGTCTTTGAAGCCAAGGAACGCGGCTACCGCGTGAACCTGCAGCAGCCTCCTGGAAACCCGGAGGAAGTTTCTCCGCTGGTGCTGGACCGCCTGCTGCTGAGCAGCGCAGTGCCCTTGCCGCTCAAGTGTGAACCGGCGCGTGAAGAAGGGCTGGGCATCCCCGTGGTGGGGCAGGTTTCCTACACGGAGGAACTGGCGGCCCGCTACCCCATGCTGCCTCTGAACGGGGCGAATCTGCCGCTGACGGCTGTGCTGGATTTTGGCCCGAAGGTGCAGCCCGGCCAGACCCGCGAATGCCAGCTCCGTCTTTACAATCCTCTGCGCAAGCCGGAGGCCGCTGTGGCAGGCCGGACGCAGAAGCTGGCTGCTGACTACACCGCACCCAAGCATCTGGCGATGAACAACCGCTTCCTGAAGAGCTTCCGGCTCATCGGCCTGCTGTTCCCGGACAAGGTGCTGGATGAAAGCCACATCTACCGCCTGGACATTTATGACCCCAACCGCATCCCCGTGGTGTTCGTGCATGGTCTGATGTCAGACCCTCACATCTGGTTTGCCTGTATCAACGCCATCCAATCCGACCCCGAACTGCGCGCGCATTACCAGCCCTGGTACTTCCTGTATCCCACCGGCATGGCCGTGCCCTCCACTTCCTGGCGGCTGCGTGTGTCGCTGGAAGAGGCGCGGAAAAAACTGGACCCGGAAGGCGATGACCCTGGCATGAACAACATGGTCCTCGTGGGCCACAGCATGGGCGGCCTGCTCAGCCGAATGCAGACCATCGACAGCGGCGACGCCATCTGGAAGGCTTACTTCCAGTGCGAGCCGGAAAAGCTGATTGTGTCTGACGGCACGCTTCAGCGCTTGAAAGACACTCTTGAGTTCAAAAAGCAGCCCTACATCAAGCGGCTGGTCTTCATCACCGTGCCGCACAAGGGCAGTTCCATGGCGGACCGCGGCATTGTGCGGCGGCTCACTTCCCTCATCCGTCTGCCCGTGGACTCCATGGTGCTGGCCAAGGAGCTGGTCACCGGTAACATTGACTACCTGACCCCGCAGATGCGGGACTGGGGCACCTTCGGCTTCTTCAGCATCGGCACGCTTTCACCCAAACATCCCTACCTGAAGGCGCTGAACTCCCAGCCCATTCCGGTACCGCACCACAGCATTGTCGGGCACTGGGGCAAGACGCCGCTGCTGGAAAGCAGCGACCGTGTGGTGCCTTACTCCAGCTCTCATCTGGACACCGGCACGGAACTGGTGGTGCCTTACTGGCATGGCTGTGTGGAGAAGCCCGAAGTCGTGGCCGAGGTGGTGAAACGCCTGAAGCAGCACCTGCGTGAAAGCAAAGGCGTGAAGAAAGGCAAACGCTGACCGCCCTTCAGCCAGGAACCGGTTTTCCAAGGAGAAACGAACAAACCTTTGCCAAGCGCGCGGAACGGCAGCAACAACAGCCCCCTCCCATTTTCCTCATGTTTTCCACCGGTCAAAAAGTCGTCTGCGTCAACGATACCTTCGAACCCTGGGTCTATGATCTCTATGCGGCCCTGCCCAAGAAAGGCCGCACCTACACCATCCGCGCCGTGGCGGTGGGCAGGTCCAACCCCAAGTTCTCCGTCAATGACGATGCCGAGATCAAGCTGACCGATGCCGAGTTCGACAGTCTGGTCCTGCTGGAAGAGCTGAAGAACGGTGAAGATCCGCACTCTTCCGTGAAACAGGAGCTGGGCTTCCGCTCTGAACGCTTTGCTCCTCTGGAGGAAGAAGAGGAGGAGGCCGAGGAAGAAGCCGAAGAACTCATCGGCGCAGGTGCCTCCACCAAAGGCTGGTAACTCCCTTTCCCAATTTCGCCATGCTCACCGTTTATGCTTACCAAGGCT
>DASWXG010000434.1:0-4640 GCA_036405615.1 Prosthecobacter sp.
AGACAGGAAATTGTTGTGGCTGCCAATCAGGGTCCGGTCACCGGGGGAAGTCGCTCGGTGGACAGAGCAAAATTCGCGGAAGGTATTGTTGTCACCCACCTCCAGCCAGGTGGGTTCAGCCGTGTATTTGAGATCCTGGCTTTGCTGGCCAATGGAGCCATAGGCGTAGAACCGGTTGTTTTTGCCGATCTTGGACGGCCCCATGATGGTCACATGATGCTGCAACCAGCAACCGTCGCCCAGTTCCACATCCGGCCCAATGATGCAATAAGGGCCGACAGTCACGTCAGCGCCAATCTTGGCAGAAGGATCGATGATGGCAGTGGGGTGGATGGACATGCAGGGGAACGGGAACAGGAAGCAGAGAGTCAGGAAAAGCCAAGCGACAATGCAAGACCCGCGCCAAACCTGGCCAGGTCCTGTCGCACAGACGGCTTAGCGATCCACGACGCTGAACATCAGATCCGCTTCCGAAACCACCTGTCCGTTGACGATGCAGCGGCCCACCGCCTGGGCGATGCTGCGTTTCACCTTGAGCATTTCGGTCTCAATGATGAGCGTGTCGCCCGGCAGCACCGGCTTGCGCCACTTCACATTGTTGGCGCTCATGAAGTAGCCAATCTTGCCCTGGTTCCCCGGCAGGCGCAGTAACACAATGCTGGCCACCTGGGCCATGGCCTCCAGTTGCAGCACGCCCGGCATGATCGGATGCCCTGGGAAGTGGCCCTGGAAGAACGGCTCGTTGATGGTGACGTTCTTGATGCCCGTGCACTTGGTCTCGCCTTCAAAGCCGATGATACGGTCCACCAGCAGGAAAGGATAGCGGTGCGGCAGGATGCGCATCACCTCATTGATGTCGAGCACGGCCTCACCGGACGGAATGTCCAGCACCGGCGGCACCATGGCGCGCATGGCCTGGTACTGGGACACCACGGCGCGAGCCATCTCCGTATTGGGGCCGTGACCCGGACGGACGGCGATCACATGACCCGTGATGCGTTTGCCTGAGAGCATCAGATCACCAACGATGTCGAGGATCTTGTGGCGAACGAATTCGTTGTCAAAACGCAGGGGCTGCTTGGAAAGCAGAGTTTCACCTCGCACAACCACCGCGGCCTCCAGCGTGCCGCCTTTGATCAGCCCCTTCTCCATCAGCGGAGCGATGTCCTCGTAATAAACAAAGGTACGCGCCGGGGCGATTTCCTTCTCGTAGGTCTCCGGATTGATCTCCAGCGAGAGATACTGCGTGAACCGGCCCTGAGGCCCGACATTGGTGCAACTGATGCGGAACTTCTTATCCGGTACGATGGTCAGAATGGTACCGTCGCGAGTTTCCTGGTAGATGGGCTCGCGGATCTCAAACACCTTCCTGGGTTCGGACTGCTCCTGCAGACCTGCTTTCTTGATCAGTTCGACAAAAGGCTGGGCGCTGCCGTCACCAATGGGCGGCTCGTTGGCATCCATCTCGATGATGGCATTGTCCACGCCCATGCCGGCCAGTGCGCTGATGACATGCTCCACCGTGTGCACATTGACCCCGCCCTCGGCGATCGTCGTCGCGCGTTCCACTTTCTGGACTTTCTCGACCAGGGCCGGAATGAAAGGTTTGTCCTCCAGGTCCACACGGCGAAATTTGAAGCCAAAGTTTTCCGGGGCCGGCTGCAGGGTAAGAGTGACTTGTTCACCGGTGTGCAGGGACGTTCCGGTGATGGAGGCAGGCTTGGCCAGGGTGTGTTGACGGTCTGAAGCAGGCATGGAAAGGATGCCCGTTTTAGCCGCGCGGGGGGGTGGGGTCAAAGGAAAAGGACATTCAAACCTCCCTGTCAGTCATCCACGCTTGCAGATGTCGGCAGCGGCGAACGGCAAATCAGCCAGCCTAGGCATCTGGTTTGAAAGGCATCCATAAGCAAAACAAAACCTAGGCATTTAACTTGAAAGACCACCATGCTTTTGCTTGCCATCCCAAAGCAATGCAAGGAATTTAAAATAAAGTAGTACTAGTTTGCTAACTCCCTCATCCTGAACTAACAACGAGGCTCCCCCATTCTGCTATGCCTCAGCTTCTCCTCGCAACCTCAAATACGCACAAGACCCAGGAAGTCGCCGCTATGCTTGGGGAAGAGTGGGAGGTGCTTGATCTTCGGGCTTTTCCAGGCATCACCCTTCCGGAAGAAACCGGGTCCACATTCGAAGAAAATGCGATCATCAAAGCGCAGGGAGGCAGCGTTGCGGCCCCCGGCATGCTTGTGCTGGCGGATGATTCCGGCCTGGAGGTGGACATCCTGAACAAACAGCCCGGTGTCCGCTCAGCACGCTATGCAGGTGATGACGCCACGGATGCTGATAACAGGCGGATGCTCAAGGACCGCCTGCGCCGGGTCAGCGTCAATCCTGGACAGGTCTTCGCCGGCCGCTTTCGCTGCTGTCTGGCGCTTGTCAGAGACGGCCAGGTTTTGCACATCAGCAGCGGATCTGTTGAGGGCCACGTAAGCATCATCGAGCGCGGCAAGGGCGGCTTTGGTTATGACTCCATGTTCACACCGCTGGACCACAAACGCAGCTTTGGCCAGCTCGCCCCGGAAGTAAAAAACGCCCTGAGTCATCGCGCCCGCGCCATGGCCGCCATGCAGGGATGGTTAAAGGAAAATCCCCAGGCCTGACCAGCCTTTTCCGCCACTTGGCCCTTTCCAGCCCTTGAGGCTTGCGGCATGAGGTTGGCATGATTCCGCGCATCCTCCTTTGTCCGGCACTTTTGATGATGTGCCACTGCGCAGGCACACCCGCCTCGCCCCCCGTGCAGGCAGACCGCTCACCCACCCCCGCCTACGCTCCCCTGCGGGCCCCGGAGGAATCTTCCCCGGCTCTTTTTCCAGCCCCCGCTTCCGTTGTCTGGCAGCGCGTTTCACCTGTCAAAAGCCAGCCGCTGGCCTCCGGGCCTGATTACTACGAATTCCAGGCACATAGCGCCCAGGAAGCCGCCGATATCGAAGTCGTCATCTTTGATGACACGCAAGCAACTCTCAGGGTACTGGATCAACCCTCCGCCTATGCCGGAAGCTGGGCCATGGCTTCCTTGATGCGTGAGGCCGGGGCCATTGCAGGCGTGAACGGGGGCTTTTTCCATCCGGACTTTACACCCCTCGGGCTGATGATTGCAGACGGTCGTAAAACCGGCACATTCACCCGCACGAGCCTCGTCTCGGGTGCCGTTCTGGTAACCAACTCCAAACCCCGCCTTTTGTGGAATCACGAATTTCCGGGGGAACAGGCGGTCACCCAAATGCTTCAAGCCGGGCCCCGTCTCGTTGATCGCAGTCAGCCGCTGGCTTCCTTGAACAGGACCAAGGCAGCCACGCGGACGTTCATCGCCACCGACGGAGGGCACCGGTGGGCCATTGGCACTGTGCGTTCCACCTCGCTGGCTGGCCTTGCGGAGTTGCTGGCAAGCCCGCGCATCCTTCCTGGCATGCAAGTGCACCGGGCGCTGAATCTGGACGGCGGACGTTCCACAGCCCTGTACGCGCGCCGTGCCGACGGAACCGAAATTAGCCGCACAGGCTGGAGCACTGTGCGTAACTATCTCGCCGTTGTGCCCCGTTGACACAGGCTTTCTTTCTGAGAACCCATACCGACCATGACCGCCAGTTCCAAAAACTTCCTCCTTGATCTTCTTTCCACCCCCAGCCCGACCGGTTTTGAAATCCGCGGACAGCGGAAATGGACGGCCTATGCAGGCAAGTTTGCCAACAAGGTGGAAAGCGACGCCTACGGTACAGCCTGGGCAGTCCTGGACGGCAAAAGCAAGAAGGGCAAGCGGATCATGTTCGAGGCCCATGCCGACGAAATCGGCTACATGGTGAAATACATTTCCAAAGAAGGCTTCATCAGCGTGGACCGCGTAGGCGGCAGTGATGTGGCCACCGCCCGCGGACGGCGCGTGGACATCCTGGGAGACAAGGGCACTGTGCGTGGCATCATCGGCAACATCGCCATCCACATCCGCGAAAACCGGGACGATGAAAAGGCACCCAAGGTGCACGAGCTCTGGGTGGACATCGGCGCCAGCAGCGCGGGTGAAGTGCTGGACGCAGGCATCCGGGTCGGGCATCCCATGGTCTATGCCGACACCGTTGAAGAGATCGGGGTTCACCGTCTCGCAGGCCGCGCGCTCGACAACCGCATTGGCGGATACATCATCGCGGAGACTCTGGCCCGGCTCAGCAAACGCAAGACAGCACTGCCCTCCACCGTCATTGCCGTGAACGCTGTGCAGGAAGAGATTGGCGGACATGGCGCGCGCATGGCCGCCTACCGTCTGATGCCAGATGTGGCCATCGTTCTAGACGTCACCCATGCCACAGACACCCCCAGCGTGGATGTCCGCCGTCATGGCGAAGTGAAGCTGGGCGGAGGCCCCAGCCTGACTCATGGCAGCGCCAATCACCCGGAGGTGGTCAAGCGCCTTATCGAAGTGGCCGCAGAAAAGAAAATGCTGATCCAGCATGAGTCCTCCTCCCGCTTCACCGGCACGGACACGGATGTCATCTTCAACCAGCAGCATGGCATTCCCAGCGCTCTGGTTTCCCTTCCCCTGCGCTACATGCACAGCGTGGTGGAAATGGCCGACCTGCGGGATGTGG
>DASWXG010000435.1:0-1680 GCA_036405615.1 Prosthecobacter sp.
TGCGGCCAGAACAGGAAATCATCCTGGACCACCTGTACACGACACCGGAGGAACTGGCGATCATCATCAAGGCCCGCCGCTTGGGACTCTCCACGGGAATCGGTATCGGCATGACGGATTTTGTCACGTTCAACGGTGGCAGCATCGGCCGGCTCATTGAGCGCAACAAAGACCTGGCTGGCGAGAAGATGACGGACATCATGCGCTTCGCGTTCCTGTCCATGCCGCCGGAGATCCTGGCGCGGGTCCATGTGAAGCATAAAGACAGCCCTACCACCTTTGACCCGCTGATTCTCGGCCTGGAGGAGAAGTACCGGTCCAAGATCATTGCCGGGATGTCTGCCCGTGGTGGTGACTGCTCATGGCTGCATGTCTCCGAGATGGGCAAGATCAACCATACAGACCCGAAACGGGCGGAGGAAATCCGGACAGGTGCCCTCCCTGCAGCCCGAAAGGGGAAGCGAGTCATTGAAACCACATGGGAAGGCGGGAAGCACGGCCATCTTTGGGACTTGGTGAAGCCGGTTCTTGAGGGTGACAAAACCTCAAAGGTCAAAATCTTCTTCTTCCCTTGGCATGGAGACCCACAGTGCATCGAGACGGACGGCGGCTATGTGCCAAAGGACACCGAAGGTTACTTCATCGAACTTTCCAAACGCCTGGGCCGCACCTTCAGCCAGGAACAAAAACGCTGGTACACGGTGACCAGTAAGGAGCAAGGCATCTTCATGAAACGCGAATACCCTTCAACCCTCGACGAAGCCTTTGCCGCCCCGGTGGAAGGTGCCATTTACGCCGCCTCAGTGGACCGGGCACGGGTGGAAGACCGCATTGTTCAGCGCCTGCCCATCGCGGATACGTTCGTTCATACCTCCTGGGACTTGGGAGCGCCACAAAACGCGCCTTGCTGGATGTGGCAGCTTGTCGGCCGGGAGATCCACGTCATTGATTACGACGTTGGAGCCATCGGTGAAACCATCACGGCCAGGTGTGCCCGGCTGGCGGGCAAGGGCTACAACTTCGGAACCCACTTCTTCCCGCATGACGCCAAGCAGACCGAGCGCACGGGCCGCACCTTTGCGGGAGAGGTGGAGGCAGCCATGAAGGAGCTGAACATGGGCAAGGTTGAAATCGTCCCCGTGACGAAAGACGTGTGGGTGGGCATCAACCACTTGCTTGGCCTGTTTCCGTCCCTGGTGTTTCTGGAACCAGCGACCAAGCGCGGGCTGGAAGCTCTCCAGGTTCACCACACGAAGGAAGTCACCGCCTCGGGGATCGTCTGCAATGAGCCTGTTCATGACTGGTCCATGCACCCCTGTGACGCTCTCCGCACCATGGCAGAGGCTCACCACGCCAAGATGTTCAAGTTTGGGGGCGCAGACGTGGTGCAGGACGCAGACCGCGACCACCGCAGGCCCCAGCCAAAACGGGCCAGAATGACGGTCGGTTAAGTAAATCTTGACGGGTCTAGTTCCGACATTTATTTTGCAGTCATTCAGGCGCGAGCGGCACCGGCAACGGACAACCCAGCAGACCGCCAACCAGCCGGAGGCGATGCCCGCGAAAGCGATAACCGGAGCCAAAGGGATCGAAACTCAATCCTTCCTTTATCACAATGACTCCATCGGAGCTTCAAGCCTACTCTACCCAGTTCGCCACGGACTGGTACCACACCGCCCA
>DASWXG010000436.1:0-8427 GCA_036405615.1 Prosthecobacter sp.
AATGTTGATGCTCTCGGCGGCGAGCGCACCCGAGATGCGGGCCAGAAGGAGATGGCGGTCCCAGCAGGTGACGGTCAGCTCGCTGTAGCCCTGTTCCACATGGTCGGTCCAGGTCATCACCGGCAGCAGCCCGGCCTCGGCCTCGGCTTCGATGAGCTGGGTGAAGAACAGCCGGAACTGGCGGATGTGCTCGGCAATCTGAGAGGGCTCGCGGAAGTTGAAGTAGCTGCGCGGCATGTGCTGGAAATGCGCGCTGATTTCCAGATCGTACCCGCTGCCCAGGACCTTGGTGACATCGGCCCGGACTTCGTCCAGCGGCACGGCGGCGCGGCGCATGAAGTCCGCCGGGGCATCCATGTATTGCAGCGTGTTGTGATAGAGCTGCCGGATGGAGGCTTCTTTATAACCAGACCAGCTGGCCTCGCTGGTACCCTTGGAATCCGCGTAGGTCATGACCAGCAGGGTGTCCAGGTACTCCTTGGTTTTTACGATGCCCGCGAACTCGCCGATCACCTTCGGGTCGTCGAGGTTCATGGTGGTGGCCGTGCGGTACATCAGCAGGTGGTTGTCCACCAGGAACAGCAGCAGCTTGCGCCGTTCGCCCTTGATGAGCAGGCGTCTGCAGACGGCATCGGCCAGCAGGGTGCTTTCGGCGTCGTGCGCTTTCGCATTGGCGGCGCGGCCGGCGTCGTGGAGCAACAGGGCGAGGTAAAGGATGGCCGGCTGATGCAGTTCGTGAAAAAGCGACTGGTAAAGGCTCAGGCCGGGCTTGGGCTGTCCGCTGAGTTCATCCAGCTTGTCCAGGGTGCGCAGCGTGTGCTCATCGGCGGTGTAGCGGTGGAAGAACTCATGCTGCACCAGGCAGGTGAGAGCGCCAAACTCAGGCATGTAGCGGCCCAGGAAACCGACGCGGTGCATCTGCCGCAGCACGCGTGCGACATCGCCTTTCTGGGACAGGATGGCCTCGAAGGTTTCCCGCACGCCTTTGTTATACCGGTAGCTGACGTTGACGAGCCGGAAGCTTTCCTGCATGAGCTGGAATAGCTCCGGGCTGAGGCGCAGGTGCCGCTGCTGGGTGTGCAGGAAGACCTGCATGAGCTGGCTGGGGTCTTCCTTGAAGAGGCCCTTGTCCTCCACATAGAGGCGGTCGTTCTTGGCAATGAATCCGTCGAATTTTTCGGCACGGTTTTGGGCGGCTTTGCGGCGCACCATGAAGCTGAGCAGGCCCTTGCGCGTGCTTTCGTCTTCCAGCGCCTGGAGGTGGGAGCGGTCCATCACCTCGCTGCTGCGCTGCAGGATGTCGCGCGTGGCGGTGTAGTATTCCCGCATGAACGCCTCGATACGGCGCAGGATGCGTTTGTGGCGGTAGCCGAGATTGGTAGCCACCTGGCCCTGCAGGCGCAGGGTGAGGATGTCACTGGCACGCTTTTCCGTGTAGTGCATCTCGTTGCGGGTGCGCAGGATGAAGTCGTAGGCCTGCTGGATTTCCTTCCAGCCGGCAGGGGTCAGCAGGTCCTGCTTGACGAGGTCATGCGGGTCCAGCGTGCGCAGCTTGGCATACGTCATCCAGATGAGGTTCTGGTAGTCGCGCAGGCCGCCGCAGCCATTCTTGATGTTAGGCTCCTGCACGCAGTTGGTGCCGCCGTACTTGGCGTGGCGGGAGGCGAGGTCGTCCTGCCGCTGCTTGAGGAACTCGGCCTCGCGGCCAGCCATGCATTCCTTGTCAAAGCGTGCGCGGAAGTCCTTGATAGCCTCTTCGTTGCCGCAGAGAAAACGGGCTTCCATGAGCGCCGTTTTGGTCTCCATGCTTTCATTGGCCAGTTTCAGGCAGTCGCCCACGCTGCGGGTGCCGTGGCCCACCTTCAGCTTCATGTCATAGAAGTAGAGCAGGTAGTCGCCGATGAGTTTGGCCAGTTCCGGGGAGACGTTGGAGCTGTTGCCCGGCAGCATGAAGGTCAGGTCCACATCGCTGCCGGGGCTCATGACACGGCGTCCGTAACCGCCGTGAGCCACGACGCTGATGTTGATCTTTTTCCGGACTTCCTGGGGCAGGGCGGCCAGGCTCTCCCTCCACAGGAGGCAGACGATGTAGTCCATGACATCGGACCGCATGCGGCAGATCTCCACCCCGCCCGTACCTGCGCGGTGCCGCTGCTTGATGCGCTGTTCCTTCAGTCGCAGGAACCGCTTGCAGAGCTTCAGGGTCTCCGCCCTTCCCCGGGGCAGGGCGACCTCTTTGCCAAACACCTTCTGGGCCGCAGCTTCCAGGCGGCGTTGGTACTCCTGTTCAGTCATGGATGGGGTGGGACGACGGCGGGAAAGGATGTCAAAAACTGATCAGGGAATGGATGGGGCCTTTGCCTTCCAGACGTTCGCGTCCGCAGAGGAAAGCGAGCTCGATGAAGAAAACGGAGCCGAGCAGGTCTGCTCCGGAGGCCTGGATGAGTTCCAGCGCAGCACCTGCCGTGCCGCCTGTGGCCAGAAGATCATCCGCCAGCACCACCTTTTCACCCGGGGCCAGGGCGTCCACATGCATTTCGACACTGTTGGTGCCGTACTCCAGGCTGTAGTCCACGCCGCGTGTCTTCCAGGGCAGTTTGCCTTTTTTGCGAACCGGCACAAAACCGGCCTCGAGGCGCTGGGCCAGCATGGCGCCAAAGATGAATCCGCGGGCGTCAATGCCGACCACTTTGTCCACTTTCTGCCCGGCGAAGATTTCCGCCATGCCTTCAATGACATCTTTCAAAAGCTGCGCATCCGCCAGCACGGGGGTGATGTCTTTGAAAAGAATGCCCGGTTGGGGAAAATCCGGCACATCGCGGATGGTCGAGCGGAGACGTTCGAGAGATTCGGGAGGCATGGCGCGCCAGTGTGCGGGTGGTGCTGGCAGATGCAAGGGGAACGAGACCCGGTAAAAGGGAATTTTTAGGCAGGTGCGGCCGCTCTGAGGCTGGCTTTACTTCCGGGCAGGCCGGGGCTAAGATGGTGCCGATGGAAAGCAGCAGAGGCAGCAGCCGTCAGTTGAAACTGTTCCCTCTGGAAAATCCGTTTTCCAGCCGGTTCGGCGCTGGTTATTTCCAGGCCCTGCCGCAGGAGCCGGGTGTCTATTTCTTTTATGAGAAATGCGGCAGGCTGCTGTACATCGGCCAGTCGCTGAACCTGCGCGCACGGGTGGGCAGCTACCGGCATGTCACCCCGGAAAAGAGCGCGCGGCGCACGCTGCGGCTGGTACACCGGGTGGCGCGCATTGAGTGGCAGGTATGCTCTACCGCACAAGAGGCCTTGGAGACGGAGGCGCGTCTGCTTTTGGAGCACCGGCCGCCGTTTAATCGCGCGGGAGTCTGGCAGGGCGACCCTTGGTGGTTGGAACTGGCCTGGGGTGAGGAATCTGGAGGAAACTCCTGGCTGCGCTGGAAGCTCAGTCGTGGCAAGGCGGGGCCGGAAGGCGCGGCCGGGCCCCTGCCAGCAGGGTTCCGGGTAGCGTTTGGTTCGGCTCTGCGCTGCCTGCACCGTCTGGCTTTTCCAGATCCCGGGCTGGCACAGAGGCCCCGGGGCTTTTTTGACATTGGCTTTCCCCTGGAGATGACATTGGCCTGGCCGGATGCGGCACGCGTGGTGGAAGATCTCCTGGCCTATGTCAGGGGACAGCCGGAGGAGGTGCTGAACCACCTCGCCGCCTTGCCTGCTGAAGGGCCTGAACTGGAACTCGCCTACTGGCTGGAGGAGGCGGAGTCTGTGCGGCGGTTTGTGAAAAAACTGACACGGGCAGAACCCGTCGTTCCTTCGCCTGCCACCGGAGTTTCCGTTGGTCTGCCGCTTCGCCTGCCCAGGGAACCACATCCGGAACTGCCTCTGGTCTGAGGGGAGGCGTCGTTTTTCCAGCGGGCAGGAGCCTGGATTTACCCCGGGGTGTGGTCCTGGGAGAGGATAAAAATATGGACATTTCCTATGTTTTGAACACCTTGCGGTCCCCCCAGCCGGACCCCAACCATGTTTGTTCGTTCCCTTTTTGCTCTCGCCCTGTGCACATGCACCTCGGCTTTTGGTGCCGTGACGCTTCAAGATGCGGACTCGTTTTGGAAGTTTGACGGCGGCAGCAGCGGCACCGCCACCAATGCGCAGATTGTAGATTTCACCGGCAACCATGTGGCCACCAGTGCGTCCCGCCTTTCATGGAACACCAGCGTGCCTGCCACCAGTCCGGCGGGCGGCATTCCGGTGGATACCCTGGGCCGCGCCCTGAACTTTGGCCCGACCACCGTTACGAAAAACGACGGTGCTGCCGTGAATGACTCCGTGGCGGCCGCCAGCTTTCTGGTGAGCAATGGAACGGTGTCCGGCAATTTTTCCGTCATCACCCGCGCCGTGTGGGATGGTGTGGTGCCCGGCGGCGACGATGCGCTGGGCTACCACTGGCTGCTGAACAACGGCTTGGGCGGCAGCGGTGCAGGCTTTTTGTTCGGCGTGCAGGCACAGGACAGCGGAAATTCTGGCCGGCTCAGCTACTACACCAGTGCCACAGGCGTTGCCTCCGGCATCTCCACCCTGGCGATGACCAAGGGTGTGTGGTACGACATCGGCATCGTGGTGGACATGGGCGACAACAACGCCGCGACGCTGGCGGATAACACCGTCACTTTTTATCTCTACGGCCCCGGCGGTTTGCAGACCCAGACCATCTCCGGCATCCATGTCAGCGACCTTACCTCTGTGGCCCCTGGCGGGAACCTGCTGGTGGGCTCGGAGTCTGCCGGCACCGGAACGAGCAACCAGCGCAAGACCTACAACGGCTCGCTGGATTACCTGGCCATTTTTGACGTGAGCATGAGCCAGCAGGATGTGCTGGCCATCATGGCTGCGCCGGAGCCGGGACGCGCCCTGCTGCTGGTGATTGGCCTGGCCGGTCTGCTGATGCGCCGCCGCCGCGCCTGAGCCGCAGCCGTCCGGTTTGCTTCAAGTTCAGCCCCTCCGTGCCGGGCTGACAGCCCCTGGCGTGCTCTTCATTCGACAAGACCGCCGAACGGGTTATTCTCCGCGCCTCCTTCCCAACATGAAAAAGAAAATCGTCCTCGCCTACTCGGGCGGCCTCGACACCTCCGTCCTGCTTTCCTGGATCAAAGAAACCTATGATGCCGAAGTCATCGCCTTCTGCGCAAACATCGGCCAGGACGATGAACTGAAAGGTCTGAACGCCAAGGCCAAGAAGACCGGCGCCCTTAAAATCTATGTGGACGATCTCCAGGAGGAGTTCGCCAAGGACTTCATCTTCCCGATGATGCAGGCCGGGGCCATCTATGAAGGCCAGTATTTCCTGGGCACTTCCATCGCCCGCCCGCTCATCGCCAAGCGCATGGTGGAAATCGCCAAGGCTGAAGGCGCCACCGCCATCGGTCACGGTGCCACCGGCAAGGGCAACGACCAGGTGCGTTTCGAACTCACCACCGCCGCCCTGGCGCCTGACCTTGAGATCATCGCCCCCTGGCGCGACGAGCGCTTCCGCACCCAGTTCCCTGGCCGTGCCGAGATGATCGCGTATTGCGAAGAGAAGAAGATCCCCATCCAGGCCAGCGCGAAGAAGCCCTTCTCCATGGACCGCAACCTCCTGCACATCAGCTATGAGGCCGGCATCCTTGAGGATCCCTGGTTCAACGCTGGCGATGTGAAGTATCGCGACTACTTCACCACCCTTTCCGTGTTCCCTGAAGACGCGCCGGACAAGGCCGAGTACGTGGTGCTCGACTTTGAAAAAGGCAACTGCGTGGCCGTGAACAGCAAACCTATGAACCCGCTGCAGGTCATGAAGACGCTGAACAAACTCGGCGGCAAGCACGGCGTGGGCCGTGTGGACATGGTGGAAAACCGCTTCGTCGGCATGAAGAGCCGCGGCGTGTATGAAACCCCCGGCGGTGCCATCCTGCACTTCGCCCATCGCCAGATCGAGTCCCTGACCATGGACCGCGAAGTCATGCACCTGCGCGACGGCCTCATTCCTGAGTACGCCAAGCTGGTCTATAACGGCTTCTGGTACGCCCCCGAGCGTCTCGCCATCCAGGCCCTCGTCACCGAGAGCCAGAAAAACGTCTCTGGCACCGTCCGCGTGAAGCTCTACAAAGGCGGCATCCACGCCGCCGGCCGCCAGAGCCAGTTCAGCCTCTACAACCCGCACATCGCCACGATGGAAGCGGACCCGACCAAGGCTTACAACCAGGACGACGCCACCGGCTTCATCCGCCTCAACGGCCTGCGTCTGCGCGTGAACTCGCAAGTGAACGGGCCTGCGAACATTGGGGGATAGTCCTCAAAAACTTCGAGACTAACAAGCCGTTTAGTCACTCCATGAGCCCGGAAGCCGCAAGGTTTCCGGGCTTTTTGTTTGTGCTTGTTAAAACGGGCGAACGTATGATATCAACAGCCCCGACTCATCTGACTTATTTAAGTCACCCGCTGAAATATTGTATTTATACTATTAAACTGTCTTCTCCGTAATTCATGAGTAGCCTTGCAAAAAAGAGATTCGGGAGCCAAAAGTTATTGGAATCCATTCTCGCCGACCCTAGTAAGGCGTTACTTATTCACTATGCTTGCGAGGACTTTGCCAACCGGCCCGACGGCAGCAGTGCAAGAGTGACATCTATAGCAGTGCGCCATCTAAACAATGCACTCACCCATTCATTTTCTGTGCACCTTTCCGCTGAACGGCTTGGAGTTCCTTATAATCAAATTAAAGATCGCTACGCAGAACTTGAAACTGATCTATTGACCAGCTTTAACGACTTCGTCTCCAAACACCTCAGTTTCATCTGGGTACATTGGAGCATGAGAGATTCCAATTATGGTTTCCCTGCTATATATCATAGGTGCAGACTTCGAGGCATAATCCCAAACGAGATTCCCGCCACTTCACTCGTGGATTTGGCTAGATGCCTCATTGACATTTATGGCAATAACTACATAGAGCATCCGCGAATGACAAGCCTAATTGCGAGAAATAAAATTTCCGACTTAGGGCTGCTTGTTGGCGCAGAAGAGTCCAAGGCTTTTGAACAAGGAGACTACGTTTCCGTGAATCGATCTACACTACGAAAAGTGGACATTTTTGAGTCTATTATTTCAAAAGCTCACGCAGGCACCCTTATGACCAACTATCGTTGGATCGACATTTATGGAAAATCCCCTAAAGATGTAATCCATTTCTTGAAAGAGCATTGGATTTATACATTTATGGGAATGTCCATGCTGGCAGTAAGCATTATCAAGTTAGGCTTGTCCCTGTACTCAGAATAAGGAGCCTCAATCAACAGTATCATGTCACTTCTTTATCAACTCCAATGCCCGAAGTGTTGCAGGCCCACAACGTTGAGTTTAACAGGCACATGCATCAATCGCATGAAGAATGGCTCATTATGCGACTACAGTTTTACATGGATTGACCCCACATCCCGGAACTCAACCCAGCAAGAAAAGGAAATTAAACATACAACGCAGCCCTTAATATACCCAGTAAAAGACACTGTTTCTTGGTGTGATAGCCCTGTTGAATATCAGACATATCAAACCGGAGTGGCACTGAGTGGCTCCATCCACCTGGATACTACATGGAATTATCTATTTCTTTGGGACACCCCGAAGGGTTCCAAGCCAGTGGGCACCATGCTGTACTCCCACGATTGCACATTCCGCGATGTGAGTGGCGTTAAGATGCCACTTAACTCCAAACCAAATGATCTTCATATTCATTTCGATAACTACTAATCTAACTTTTTGAAGATCTGTGATTACGGGGCTGATTTAACCATTCAGTTTCCAAGCCACACTAAAAGCTCGGAGTTTCATATAATTTCTGCGGGACAAAGTATTTTTTCATTCAATCCTTCCACAAGTAGCTATCAATTTCATTATAAATGACAGATGCAGGCAGATGAGATTCCGGACTAGATGTACGGATTAATGGGGGTTGTGAATCTTCTCGACACATAAAAGTGTGAAAAATGAGAGAAATAAGTTGAGGCGATATTATGAACAGCAGGAGTATTTCTTGGGTGGGCACGATCTCCGAAGAATTGACAGATGCAGGTCCCACCGCATTTACGCTGAGAAGAATACAGAGTCGGAACCACCTATTCGCTCATCGCTCCGCACTTTTTTACACACCTACCGACAATATACCTGCTGAGCATGTTGGTAGTGGGCCGCTCGACGTCATACTACCGGTGGTCACCCCCGACTATACGGACTTCTCAGAAATCCGAGCTTATGGCAGTCCTCGTCTCTGGGTTGATCTGATTCAGCGGCAAACCGGTAAACTGCGCTGGACACCACTATCACCCGCTCGTGTGGTGTTCACCCGTTACGATTATTTTAGAATTCGTCCAGACCACTTCGCCTCAGGTGTAAAAGGGCTTCTGGATGCATTGAAACTGCGCACAA
>DASWXG010000437.1:0-9302 GCA_036405615.1 Prosthecobacter sp.
GGAGGAGAAACTGGGGTTATGACGGCGTTCTGCTTTATGCTCCAGCCCACGCCTATGGTGCGCCGGATGATCTGAGAGCGCTGGTGGATGCAGCTCACGGCCTTGGGCTCGCAGTCATCCAAGACGTGGTGTACAATCACCTTGGCCCGGACGGCAACTGCCTCGGTGCCTTCGCCGCTGAGTATTTTAATGACAGCCGGCAGACACCGTGGGGCGCGTCGCTGAACTACGATGGCCCGCTGTCAGAGCACGTCCGCGAATTCCTCGCAGGCAACGCGGAGCACTGGATGGATGACTTCCACATGGATGGTGTGCGCCTGGATGCCACGCATTGGATCGTGGATTCGTCCCAGCCGCATCTCATTGCAGAAATCTCCCGGCGTGTGCATCAGCGCGGAGGTTATGTCATCGCGGAAGATGAGCGGAACGAGGCACGTCTGGTGGATCCGGGCGGCCTGGGGTGTGATGCCGTGTGGGCAGATGACTATCACCACAGTGTGAGAGTCGGGCAGACCGGGGAGCGTCATGCCTATCTGCAGGACTTCAGCGGCACGCTGGAAGAGACGGTGGATACACTTCAACACGGCTGGCTTTTTCGCGGGCAAAAGCAAGGAGGTCTGGGCGGCCATTTGCGAGGAACCCTGGTCTCCCACATCCCGCCTTCGGGCCTGATTCACTGCATCTCCAATCATGACCAGACCGGAAACCGCGCCTTTGGCGAGCGGCTCCATGCCATCATTCCTCCGGTTTCCTACCGGGCCATTTCCATGATGCTATGCCTTTCTCCTTATACGCCCATGCTGTTTATGGGGCAGGAATGGGCCTGCTCGACTTCGTTCCTGTTCTTTACAGATCATCATGCCGATCTGGGCCGTCTTGTCACTGAAGGCAGGCGCAGAGAGTTTATCGCATTCCCGGAGTTCAATGATCCTGCAAGGCTCAATGAAATTCCGGATCCTCAGGCCGAGGCCACCTTTTGGCGCTCCAAGCTGAACTGGGACGAACTGCCTGTGGCGGGGCATCACGGGGTGCTGGCTCTCTACCGGGAGTGCCTGCGGCTAAGGCAGGAGAATATCGCATTCAGGCCTCTGGGGAGGTCCGGTTGGGAGGCGGGCATTGCCCAGCAGGGGGTGGGTTACATCCGCCTTGAAGAGCCGGGTGTGGAGTGGCTGGTGCTGTTTCATCTCTGGCCCGGTCCAGAGCCCTTGGACATGAGCTTGAAAAGCCTGCCGTGGAAGAAGACGCCTGCCTCATGGGAACTGGTTCTCAGCAGCAATGAGGAGCGATTTGGGGGTTCGGGCACACACATCAAGACCGATGATGCCGGTTACCTTTTTGGCCAGGCAGAGACCTTGCTTCTGCGTGGCAAGGTTGCATGACCGGACGGCCATTTTGCAGATGGTTTCCGAACATCATATGAGGGCCGGCATGGGGTCGGCCTGAAGCAAAAATTCCTATGACAAAATGGCGTGCTCTTGCCACGGACTTCGACGGCACCATCGCCCGCGAAGGGGTGGTTTCTCCTTCCACTCATGAAGCTCTCGTAAACCTGAAGGAGTCCGGGATGCTGCTTTTGCTGGTGACCGGGCGTGAACTCCGTGACTTTGCCGGACTGGAAGTCGATCTCACCCTGTTCGACTTGATTGTGGCCGAGAACGGGGCCATTTTATACGATCCCAAGACCGATCATCAGCAGGTTCTCGCACCGCCACCTTCAGACGCTTTGGTTGCGGAACTGCAAAAGCGCGATGTGTCTCCCCTCTCCGTCGGGCAGACCATCATTGCCACGACCGAGCCTAACGAAATCCATGTTCTCGAAAGCATCAAAGACCTCGGTTTGGAGCTGACCATCACCTTCAACAAAGGCTGGGTGATGATCTTGCCTGCATCCGTGAACAAAGCCAGCGGGCTGGCCGCAGCGCTGGAGCGTCTGCAGCTTCCGGCCGCTGAGGTGGTGGGCGTGGGCGATGCTGAGAATGATCACGCTTTCCTCAGCCATTGTGGTTTTGCCGTGGCTGTTGCAAATGCCCTTCCGAGCTTGAAGGAAAAGGCGCACCTGGTGATGGATCTCCCCGCTGGCGACGGCGTGAAACAGCTGTGCGAAAAACTGATCGCCGGTGCGATTGAGGCAGTCACACTTCCTCCCCCCAAAGTATGAAGGTGCTCATGATCGATGTTGGCGGAACCAATGTGAAGCTTATGGCCTCCGGCCATGAAGGGTTTCGCAAGGTGCCTTCAGGACCGGAACTGACTGCCGCGAAGATGGTTCGCGAGGTCAAGAAGGCGCTGGAGGACTGGAAATATGAAGCGGTAACCATCGGCTTCCCCGGTCTTGTGGCGGACGGCAAACCTGCACGTGAGCCTTTGAATCTTGGTGGTGGGTGGCTAAAGTTTGACTTCAAGAAAGCCTTCAAGGCCCCGGTGAGGTTCATCAACGACGCTGCCATGCAGGCGCTGGCCAATTATCACGAAGGGCGAATGCTCTTCCTGGGCCTCGGCACCAGCACCGGCTGCGCTGTCGTGGTGGATGACGTCATTGTGCCGATGGAAATCGGGACCCTCTGTCTGCCTAACGGGAAGATGTTCATGGAGCGTCTGACGGATGAAGCGCGGCAGAGACAGGGGAAAAAGAAGTGGCTGAAGTCGGTTTATCCAGCCATTGAGAATCTGCGAAACGTCTTTTCTCCTGACGATATTGTCCTGGGCGGAGGTAATGCCAAGGACGTGGATCCTCTGCCGCCGGGCTGCCGCATCCGGGACAACCAGGCCGCCTTTCTGGGGGCCACGCGAATGTGGCCCGGGGCAGACATGCTGGCAGAGCCCTATGGCAGTTCATGGCGCATCACCCGCAGCAAGAAGAAGTAATTCCAGGTGGCTGTGAAAATTCCGGCCCGGCTGCCGCCCGGGCAAAGCATTGCATTTATGAGTTCTTATCCGTCCATTCCACGGGCGACATACCGTCTCCAGTTTCATCAGGGGTTCACGTTCCGCGATGCCCAGGCCGTTGTGCCCTACCTCAAAAACCTCGGTATCAGCCACCTGTATGCGTCCCCCATTTTTCAGGCAGCTCCCGGCAGCATGCACGGCTATGACATTGGGAATCACAATGCGCTGAATCCGGAACTGGGAACCCGGCAGGATTTTGATGATCTCCTGTCCTGTCTCCGGGACCATGGCCTGAAGATCATCCTGGATTTCGTGCCCAACCACATGGGGATTGTCGAGGCGGGCAACCTGTGGTGGAGCGGTGTTTTGGAAGACGGGCCGAGTTCCCCCTATGCGCGCTTCTTTGATATCGACTGGACTCCTCTGAAACAGGAGATGACCAACAAGATTCTGCTGCCCATTCTCGGGGACCAGTATGGCCGTGTGCTAGAGAGAGGAGAACTCACCTTGCACTACTCGCTGGGTGAGGTCTCGCTGCACTACGCTGAGCGTCGGCTGCCCACGGCGCTGAGTTCGCTAGCTCCCTTGCTGAAGCTGGCAGCAGTCCGTTTGGCCCCGGCCGTGCCCACGGAGTTGGAGAGCATCATCTATGCTCTGGAACACCTGCCGGACAACTCTGAGCAGGACGAGGTGAAGATCCGTGAGAAAGCGCGCGAAAAGGAGGTCATCCGCACGCGGCTGCGCAGGCTGGGGGAAGAGGTGCCGGAAGTCGAAAAGGCCATTGGTGAGGTGTTGGAAAGTCTTCACCAGAGTGAAGGCGGGCATGATGCGCTGGATGCGTTCATCAATGCCCAGTCCTACCGGCTGGCGTCCTGGAAGGTGGCCTCGGAGGAGATCAATTACCGTCGCTTCTTTGATGTCAATGATCTGGCTGCGCTGCGGATGGATCTCCCTGAGGTGTTTGATGAGACGCACCGGCTGGTGCTGGAATTGCTCTCATCGGATGTGGTGGCAGGCCTGCGGATCGACCACATCGACGGGCTGTGCGATCCGCGCGCCTACCTGGAAAAGCTTCAGTCCAAATACGCCGCTCTACACCAGACTGCCGCCCATGACCGGCCTTTGTATCTTCTGGTCGAGAAGATCCTCGGGCACGATGAACAGTTGCGAAGCGACTGGCCGGTGCATGGCACCACGGGCTATGAATTTGCAGCCCAGGCTATGAATGTGCTCGTGGACCCAGCTGCGGAGGAGCCGCTGACGCGAGTCTATCAGCAGTTCTCGGGCGTCACCGCCTCGTTTCCGGAATGCGTCTATCGCGGCAAGTTGCTGGTGATGCGGACTTCCATGCCCAGTGAGGTCAACATGCTGGCGCATATGTTGCACCGCCTGTGCCAGACCAACCGTTGGTACCGGGATTTCACACTCAATGCCCTGCTCACCGCGTTGCGGGAGGTGATCGCATGCTTTCCGGTCTATCGCAGTTATATCACGCCAGACGGTCACACAGATACGGATGACCACCGGCTGATCCTTAAAGCCATCGCTTCCGCCCGGCGTAGAAACCCGGACCTTGAGCGCACAGTGTTTGAGTTCATCCGGGACGTGCTTTTGCCACCTCAGCCTAACTCTCACCCGGTGGATGAGGAGGCACGCATGGCATTTGTGCTGAGATTTCAGCAATGCACCGGCCCCATTACGGCCAAGGGGGTGGAGGACACCGCTTTCTATGTCTACAACCGGCTGGTGGCTCTGAACGAAGTGGGCGGAGAACCCGGCCAGTTTGGCAGCAGCCAGGCCGTGTTTCATAAGAAGAATGTCATGCGGCAGGAGGTGTGGCCTCACAGCATGCTGGCGACTTCCACGCATGACACAAAGCGCAGCGAGGATGTGCGCGCCCGGCTGGCAGTGCTTTCGGAGCTGCCTCAAGAGTGGTCCCGGATGCTTGGCAGGTGGCAGAGGATTAACAAAAAGTATGTCGTGAATGCGGCCGGGAGCAGGGCTCCGGATGCCAATGAGGAGTATCTGATTTACCAGACTCTGCTGGGAACCTGGCCGTTGCATCCCATGTCTTCCCAGGAGCGGGCCGCCTACGTCTCCAGGGTGCAGCCCTACATGGTGAAGGCTCTTCACGAGGCCAAAGTCAACAGCAGCTGGATTGAGCCTAACGAGGAATGGGATAATGCGGTGCGGGAATTTGTGGAGAAAATCCTGACCCCGGCCAGGGACAACAAATTTGAAAGCAGCTTCCTGCCCTTTGCTGAGAAGGTGGCAGCTGCGGGCGCGGTCAATTCGCTTGCCCAGGTGATCCTCAAGCTGACCAGCCCTGGAGTTCCTGACATCTATCAGGGACAGGAGATTTGGGACTTCAGTTTGGTGGATCCCGATAACAGGCGTCCTGTGGACTACGGCTTGCGCCAGTCGCTCCTGGCCCCGGTTTTCCCGGCTCCTGGGGAGATGATGCAGGAGTGGAAGAATGGCCAGATCAAGCTTCACGTCACTCACCGCCTGTTGCGCTTGCGCCAGGAGCATCCGGACCTGTTTGCTTCTGGAACTTATGAACCCCTTGAAGTGAAGGGGGCCAAGGCCGGACACCTGATTGCTTTCAGACGGCGCTTTGAAAACCGGGTTCTGGATGTGGTGGTGCCCTGCCTGACCGCGGCGTGGAACACCCTCCCCCTCGGGGACTGCTGGGAAGACACCGCCGTAGTGTGGGGGGAAGCAGAGAGGACCGATGTCTTTACGGGGGATCTTTACCCTGCAAGGAGTGGGGAAGGCCTTGCAAAGACATTGTTTGCCGAGGTGCCTTATGCGGTTACTCTTGGGCACAATCCCCTGTGAGAAGCTGTAGTCTGCGGGGGTGGATGCTTCTTTTATTCTTACAAGATTGTAAAGAGAAGTGAGTAATTGGGTTTGTCACCCAAAGGGGGGATAACAAAGGTATTCCTTATTTTGGCGCATTTCGTCAGTTTTCTGGGCGTTTATGAATTCGCCCAAAATAGCATCTCCATTGTGCCGCGTTCTGACGGCGTGTTTAAGGAGTCAAATCTGCAGAGCTTTGCTGCTGACGGCCCTGGTGCTGTCAGGCAGTGTTTCAGCTCTGCAGGCCCAGGCGCCAGTCAAAGTGAACTTCGAATCAGGCGTGGTGACGCTGGCCAGCGGCCAGGCGAACTCCACTACCTGGCAGACGGTCACCTTCACCCGCAACTTTAACAGCATCATCCCTGTGGTGATCATGGGGCCTGTGCGCAGCGCGGACGGCGAACCTCATACGGTGCGTGTCCGCAACGTCACCGCCACCGGGTTCCAGTGGCAGATTGACGAGTGGGACTATCTCGCCGGCGCCCATACGGGTGCAGTCACCGCCCAGTATTTTGCCATCACGCCCGGCACGCATGTGTTTGGCACCCAGCGCTGGCAGGTGGGCAGGGTGGCGGCAGTCAACCGCGCCAATACCACCGTCACACTGACGGGCTTTAACGCTGCGCCCATGGTGCTGACCCAGGTGGAAACCACCGCCAACGTGATTGCGGCCAACAATCCCCGGGCATTGAAGACCCGGAACTCCGCAGTGACCGCAGCCAACTTTGTGGTGAACCTTGAGACCCAGCAAAACTACACCACGGCGATCTCCAATGAAGGAATCGGTTATGTGGCAGTTTCTGAGGGGATCGGTTATCTGGATGGCAAAGTGCTCTGGGCTTACAGCCCGGGCACTGTGGGCAATGCCATCAAGACCTTTTACATGGGGCCGTTCACCAATCCGGTGATCATCGCCCAGACACAGACGAAGAATGATACCGAGCCGGGCGATCTGCGCATGACCAGCCTGCCGAGCCTTTCCAACGGCTCCACCCGCGTCCAGCTTTCCTTCCAGGAGGAAACTTCCTCGAACAGCAACCTGAATCACACGGCTGAAACGGTCGCTGGTGTTTTCATTGGTGACATGCCGGGTGAAACGGCTGCCAAAATGGTCCTGGGTTCAGTGAATGTGAACCAGACCTCCGCCTCCCAGTGGTTCAAGGTGAATCTGACCTCGGCTTACACCGCCCCGGTCGTGGTCTTTGGTCCTCTGACGAAAAATGAAGCCACGCCGGCTCACATCCGCGTGCGCAATGTGCTCGGTGCCGACCCCGCCAACGCCAACAGGGCCAGCTTTGAGTATCAGCTGGACGAATGGGACTTTGCAGATGGTATCCACCCTGTGGAAACCGCCAGCTACACTGTCATGGAAGCCGGTGTGTTTGCCATCGGCGGTCAGGTCGTCCAGGCGGGGAGCCGCACCGGCGTGACCAATGCCGGCCAGGTGCAGTATCTGAGTGATGCTTACTGGGCCAGCGACATCTATTATGAGCGTGAACCCGCTGTTTTTGCCCAGTGCGTAACAACAAATGAAACCAGCGCCGCTGTCGCCCGTGTGGACAGCGTGGACACCCTCTATGACTGGCCGGTGAACTTCCGCGTCCGCCTGACCGAGGCTGAAAATGCCGATCAAACGCATGCCGGTGAAACGGTTCATTTCATTGTGATGCCTGGCGGCACCGGCCAGTTCCTCAGTTCCAACAGCAACTACCGCTTTGCTGCGGGCGTCGGCTCCTTCAGTTCCACGCCGACCGCTGTCAGTTTCACCTCCAAATACGCTGCTCCAGTCCTGTTCGCAGCTGCCCAGGGTGACTATGAAGCCGGTTTTGCTGTCGAAGGCTACTATGAAACGGCTGCCGCTGCTGACCTTGACCCGATCGTCGTCCGCCAGGGCCAGCTCACCGCTGCAGGCGTGAACGTGGTGGCGGATGAAGACGCCTCTCCCAGCGCGGACAACAACCACGTGGCGGAAGTCGGTGCCTGGTTTGTGGTGCAGCAGGCGGCAGACGCCGACGGTGACGGTGTGGAGGACAGCGTGGAAACCCAGATGGGCACGAATCCAAACCTCGCTACCAGCCCTGCAAACGCCTCGGGCGGTACAGCCTCAGATTGGGACACGCTGCAGAGCCTGCGTTCTCTGAGTGTGGTGGTCACCAGTGCCACAGCATTTGAAACCGTCGACAAGAAAGCCACGCCGCTGGCCTCGGCACCTGCCACCATCAGCATTTCGCGCAGCTACGGCACCATGCAGCTGACTCTGCGGGTGGTCGGTGAAGCAGGCAGCACGGATGTGGCCAAGGGCAATGCCATTGCAGGTGACTACTCTCTGTCCGGCGTCAGCGGTGGCACTTTGCTCCTCGCTTCCGGCCAGGCAACGTCCGGTTCTCCCTATGTCGTGAATGTGAATCCGGTCCGCGACTCCATCACGGAAGTGCCTGAAAATCTCAAGGTGACGTTTGGCCCCGTGCCTTCCGGCGCGAATCCGCAGGTTGTCAGCTATCCGGCCTACGTGCGCATCTGCGATGCAGATCCTTCCAACATCAACAACCGGACGATGTATGTGGCCTATCTGTCCCGCGGTTCAGGCGTTGTCTCCACGGGTTCCGGCATTGCTGTGGCCTTGCTGGAAGGTGACAACAATGACGCCAAGACCAGTGTGAACGTCAGCGGTCTCAGTTCCCCGCAGAACACCACCTACCTGCGCATCAACAACGACCAGGACATCCGCAACAACCTCGGTGTTGGCCAGATCAACAATGCTGTGTGGCTCATCCGCGCTGCAGCTTCGGAAACGACCGATCAGGCCATGCTGGACGCACTGAACGCAGGCCGGATCTATGTGGACATCAACACGGTGAACTACACGGCCGGTGAAATTTTCGGATACTTCAACGTCGCTCAGGGGACTGAGGACTTTGATCCCGACCGTCCAGACCTCCTTGCTCCTAACCTTCCTGGGACCCTGTCCGCCGTGGAAGTGGAGCGCGACATTTATCGCTTCCTGGATCAGGCAACTTTCGGTGCCAACAGCACTTCCTACAACGAGCTGAAGGCTGAAATCGAGCTTGTGGACGGCACCATCAGCGATGGCTGCAGCTCCGCGAACCTGATCACCGGTTATACCAACTGGCTCAACAAGCAGATGAATGCGGGAACCACACCGTTCCCGAACTTCCTCACTCTTGTGATGTCTGCCGACAACGAAGAGTTTGTCATGCGCGGGGCCAAGCCGATCCAGGCAGGTAACGATCCGCAGTTCGCCAGTGCCGGATTCACCGCCAGCTATGACGGTTATGGCAACCTGACCAACCCGTATAACAACAGCACGAACAACGCGTTCAGCTTCAACTCTCCGCAGAACAGTGCCAACCGCCGCCGTGAATGGTGGACCATGGTGCTTCAGGCCAAGGCCCAGGTCCGCCTGCGCATGGCTGCCGCCCTTCATGAAATCGTCGTGATTTCCGAAAACGACAGCACCGTGGGTGCCAGACACTATGGCGCGGCCAACTATTGGGACATGCTGGCCCAGGGTGCTTTTGGCAAATACCGTCATT
>DASWXG010000438.1:0-1762 GCA_036405615.1 Prosthecobacter sp.
CCACGCAGGCCGCCCCGGCCTGTGCTGCCAATGACGACCAGGTCGGCGCGGCACTCCTTGGCATGGTCCACAATGCCGGAGCCGTGGCTCCTGGCTTCGCGCAGCACTTCGATGCATGGCACATCTGGAGCGGCCTCCCCCACATGCCCGCGGAGGTCTTCCTGCAGGTGCCTGACATGGGCCTCGCGCTCCTGCTGGGTAAAGATGATGACCGGATACGCCGAGGTGAGGGCGGCCCCGGGATCAAACGCCACCACCCAAGGTTCTTTCCACACATGCAGGCATTCCAGGCCGGTCGCATGCTGGCGGGCCATGAGACATGCCGTCTTGATGACTTGATGAGACGAGGGGGTAAAGTCCACGCATGCCACGATTTTATGGAACGTCTGCACCTGACCGGGCCGCACCAGGAGCACCGGCACGGTGGACTTCCGCGCCAGCTTGGCGGACACGGAGCCGGCCCCCTCGCAGCTCTGCCCGGCCCCCTGCAGCCCTGCCACCAGGAGGCTGGCGTTGAGCATGCGCGCATGCTCCAGAATCTCATGCACCGGATGCCCGATGGCGACGGTGCCGTGATACTCCACGTTTAGCCCACACTGGCCCATCCACCTTTCCAGCGCGGCCTGCGCCCCCTGGGCGGCAATGACAGCGTGGCTTTCATAGCTGCCACCCTGCATGTCTGCCAGCGTGGCCACGGCCGCTGAGTCCACCACGTGGAGGACATGGAGCGCGGCACTGCGAAAAGCCGCCGCATGGGCGGCCTGCACCAGCGCGGCATGAGAGCCGGTGGAAAAGTCAACAGCCACGAGGATGGTGTGCGGAGTGTTCATGGAATGCTGAAGGGTGGATTGACAATGGCGCGACCAGCCGTCTCCACGGGGATGGAGGTGCGCTGACCGGCCACCAGAAGCTCCAGCGTTTCTCGGATGGCATCCGCATCCACCGCCACGGCCAGATGGGAGAAACTGGTGCTGGTGGGGCCGATGCGCTGGATGATCATGCCGGCCAGACGGAGGAGTCTTTTTTCTGCTGCCAGGAAGACGGGCGCACCGCTGTCGCCTGGATAGACATCCGCATTGATCAAGAAGCGCCCGCCTGACTGCGAAGTTCCCACGGGATAGGATGCCACGCGGCCGCTCCGCAGGATCGGGAACGCCCCGCCGGTGCCTGGAAGCACCTCGGGATAGCCCAGAAAGCTCACTTCATCTCCGGTGCGCAGCAGCCGCCCCTTGCGCAAAATGGACCCAGTGCGGAGACAGGAGTGTGTTTTCAGCAGCCATGAATGCTCGGGGGGAATGTGCAGGCTGAAGGCAGCGAGATCATGGCGGGGATGCCGCACGTAGAAGACATTTTTGCCGCGTGCCTTGGGAGGCACGAAACCCAGCATCACCACGCGTGCCTCGCCCGAACCCTCGTCTCTCACACGCAGACTCACCACCACGGGCCCGTCCCCGATGCTTTCCAAAACATGGGTGGAGGTGAACACCACGGCGCCTTCATCTCCCGCCGTTACTGTTCGAGGGTCCCGGACCACAAAGCAGGTGGCATCGCCCTTTTGCGTGGCAATGGCATACGTGGACCACATTCCCTGCTCGCTGGGCCGGGAGGCGCTGGTGCAGCCCGAGACCAGGGTGGTGAGCAGGGCAGAAATCCAGACGCGTGAAGGTGAGAGGAGCATGAAAAGAAGGATTGGGCGTCACAGGGCCGGCATCATGGGAAGCAGCCCCTCCGGCCTGATCCCCAGGCCGCAGCTGCCCTCGGC
>DASWXG010000439.1:0-4727 GCA_036405615.1 Prosthecobacter sp.
CCAGTCACGGGCATCGCCTCGGGTCTGGATCCTGTGAAGACCTCTGCCGAACTGGAAACAGTGCTTGGGCTGACAGCATCCACGCTCAACGTGGAGATTGAAGGTGCCGGTCTGAGCAACGGCTCAGGCTCTCCGATGCCCCTGCCTACTTCCTTCAAGCTGGCCACCAACTTTGCCCTGACGACCTTTGCTCCTGCGTCGCCGGTTCCCTGGACTGGCAAAGCGAACAAAGCTGACGGCTCTGTCACCGGAACCTTCACCCTGCCTGCTGCCGGAGATGTCCTGGCAGGCAAGGCCGCCGCCAGCGGTGTGCTGCTGCGCGGTCTCTCCAGCGACACGGCGGGTGCCGGTCTCATCCGTGTGCCGGTGCAGGGCAAGAAAGGCCTGTTCCGAACCGCCTCCATGCTGATCCAGCGCTGATAACCCGGCAGATACCAACTCCTTTTAGATTCCCCCCGAAAAATGAAAGTCCGATTTCTTTTCCCGGCTCTGATCAGCCTCGCGTTGCCGACGGCCTCGGCGCTCGCGCAATCCACCCAGGTCGGGACCGTTCTGGTGAAACAGAACAATTCCGGCAACAATGCCGCCTCTGTTACCTATAGCATGACCGCAGGTTCGTCGGACCTGGTCAAAGCCGGAGCAGGCAGCCGAGGCGACATTGACATGGAGTTTGGAAACCTGGAAGACCCTGTTGAAGGGGCGATGATCGCCAGTGTCGCGGAACTCAGCCGGGACAATACCGCTTTTGGTGATGCCGCAACCGTGGGGCGTTTCGTGGCCACGGCTGGTTCGGACAATACTGGCGATCACGCAGTCACAAAGTATGAGCGTTATTTCATGTCCGTGAACGCTTCCCCAAGCGGTTCGGAGGTCAACATAAATGCTGCGGTCGGTTTTTTCCCCTTCCGTCGCTGGCTGGCAGGGCACGCTCAGAATTCGACAGGGGCCAATAGCGGAGTCACTGACAAGCTATACTCTCATTCCAGCATTCGACTGGGCAAAGAATTCACCTCGCTGGGCAGCGGTGTGTTCACCCTGAATCTCAAGGGCCTGGAGGCTCAATTCACTTCGCAGAACGGCATTTTGCTGGTTAACCACGGGAAGAACGAAGCCAACTATGCGACTTCCAAAGCCGTGGCAGATGGGACATTCCGCATGTATGTCCGCGACAATGCAGCGGACGGGGCGGGCAATGAGCAGGATCCCATTTCCTTCGTCTATTTGCATCCACAAATGCTCGGCACGGACGGCTTGGTCACTTTGGGCCGCGTGAAGGGGAACGGCTCCACGGCGGTCCTGGCCGGCCCGGCTGAAGTTACCAAAGGGACGACAGGCCGTTGGTACATCAAGATCCCGGGACACAGCCCCGAGACCGGATCTCTCCTGATCAGCCCTGAGGGCGGGGATCTGAACAACTTCGACAACATTGCTTGTTATGAATGGGATGCTGCCAACAGCCGCTACATCGTGGAAAGCCGCGATATCCAGGGTGCTGCATTCCCATCCCTTCAAAACGGCGGCGCAACGGAAGACATGTTCAGCTTTGCTTTCTTCCACAAGCTGCTGGCTCCAGAAGTGACGCTGCATACGCCTGCGGCTGAAGAAACCGCTGTGGCCCCTGCTTCCATTCAGATGACGGCTTCCGCATCCGACCGGGATGGAGTCATTGCCCAGGTGCAGTTTTTGATCAACGGCATCGTTGTTGCCACCGATGTGGAGGCTCCTTATGAATTTTCCGTGAACGGGCTGAACGACGGCATCTATCGCTGTGAGGCGCGGGCTTTCGACAACAACTGGTGTGCAGTGAGCAGCAAGCAAGGCATTGTCATTGTTTCCCCTGCGCCCAACCCGCCTGTGACGAATCCGGGCGTGTGGTTTGACGGTGTAAACGACTACATCACCCTGGGCAATCCTACGGAGTTGAAGCTAGGTACTGCCGCGAATCCGGGATTTACCTTGGAATGCTGGTTCCGCAAGCAGGGCCGCCACATGCAGGCCGCGCCTAACCTGCAGCGCATGATTCCGCTGATCACCAAGGGGCGCGAGCAAGGCGAAGATGCTGATACTCCCGCCACCACCAACGACATCAACTACGCCTTCGGAATCACGGAAGACGGATTTTTGACAGCCCTTTTTGAAGGCTACCCGGATGCGGCCAACGGCATTAAGGGCCTTGAGACTTTTGCGGCAGTTGCCACCCATACACCCATTGCGGATGGAGAATGGCACCACGGCGCGATGACTTACCATGCACCCACGGGTACCTTTGCTTTCTATCTGGACGGTGTGCCTGCGGGAACTTCGCAGACGAAGGTCGGAAATACGGTGAAGCTGAACGTGCTTCCTCGTTATGACAATGCCGCTCCCGTAGGTATCGGCACCTCCTTCAATACTTCCAGTGCAAGCGAAGGAGCTTTCCCGGGCGTGCTGGACGAGGTCCGTATCTGGAATTTTGCCCGTTCCGCATCGAGCATTCAGGGGGCTTTCAATGCTTCGATCAACGAAGCCGCAGGATTGGTGGCGCGTTATGGATTCGACGAAGGCAAGGGAGCGCAGACCTCCAATTCCGTCGGAACGCGGGCCCGTGTGAACCTGGTGGGAGAACCTGCCTGGGTGCATGGAGCTCCTCTGACAAACCAGGCTCCCCGGGTGTCCATTGCCTACCCCGTCGCAGGCGAGCGCTTCGCTCCGAGTGCGACCGTGCAACTGACGGCCGCGGTGGCAGATGCCGAGGGCCCGGTGGCCAAGGTGGAGTTCTTTGATGGCACGACCAAGCTGGGTGAAGTTACCCAGGCTCCCTACACCTTTGGCTGGACAGGTGGCAGCACAGGTTCTCACAACGTGACCGCCGTTGCGACGGATTCGTCAGGTTTGAGTTCGACTTCCGATGCCGTCAGCGTCCAGATCGGCGATGTGGCGTTGCTGATCACCGAAGTGCATTCGGCTTCGTCCGCCTCTGCCCCTGCCGGTGCCGCAGATTTCTGGGAGCTGACCAACACCAGCGCCTCCGCTGTCCTTGTTGCCGGTTATACCTGGGATGACTCCCGCAAGAACTACAATACGGCCAAAGCCTGGGCCCTGCCCGCCGGAACGACCCTGAATGCCGGTGAGTCCGTCATCTTCACCAAGGCGGATCCCGCTGTCTTCCGCACTTGGTGGGGCCTTTCGGCTGGGGTGCGGGTTTTCCGCAGCACGGGTTCCCCTGACCTGGATGCCAATGACAGCATCACGGTGTATACCAATACCGGTGTTGTGGTGACATCTCTGTCTTACGGAGTTGGCGGCTTCACCCGCCCAGATGGCAGCCTTTCTGTGGGCGGTCAGGCGGGCGAGTCCGCCGGTGGAGCAGCCACAGCTTCCTTGGTTTGGGACGCTTCTTATGGGGCCCTTCATCCGCGCTACACTTTCTCCGGCACGGGCGTCAATGGCGGCGTCACCGCAGCCCCCGGTGGAGACATCGGTTCTCCTGGTGGCATCGGTAATCCTGTGCAGGAACCGGCCAACGTCCTGTCCCTGGCCATCGCTCCGAAAATCTTCCTGGAGAGCGCTCCTGCCGTCACTGCCACTCTTGTGCGCTTTGGCGATGCCTCTGCCTCTTTGGAAGTCAGTCTGATTTCCAGTGATGTGACGGAGGTGTCGGTCCCCGCGACGGTGACCTTTGCCCCTGGGGAGTCTGCCATCACTTTCCCGGTGACTCCGGTGAACGACTTCCTCGTGGACGGCCTTCAGAATGTCCGAGTGACCGCAACTGCGGTCGGTGCTGTTTCGACCCGCCAGGATCTCGTGGTGCTGGATGACGGAGACGTTCCTGCGCCGGATTTGCGGCTTACTGAGGTGCAGTCGAGCCAGGCTCCTGGCACCCCCGCAGGCGCTGCAGACTATTGGGAAGTCACCAACTTCAGTGTGAAAACCGTGCAGCTCGAAGGCTTCACCTGGGACGACAGCCGAAAAGACCTGGCTGCTGCGCAAGCCTGGAAGTTTCCTGCCGGTACCGTTCTTGCCCCGGGTGAGTCCGCCGTCGTTACTCTTGCAGATCCGGCCGCTTTCCGTGCCTGGTGGGGGCTGACAGATCAAGTCAAGGTCTGGCAGACGGTGGGCGCTCCCACTCTGGAAGAGAATGACAGCATCACTCTCTACACCTCAAACGGCATCGAGGTATTCAGCTTCAATTACGCTGCGAGCGGCTTCACCCGCACCTTAAACCTGCCTGCGACAGGTGGTCATGCGGGGCCTTCCGCCGGTGCTACGAATGATTTCACCGCACTGGTCTATGACCCTGCTTCTACGCCTACAGCGCTCCGTTATCAGAGTGCCAATATTTACCGTCTTGGCGGCAAGTCTGCTGCCCAGGGTGGTGAGGTGAAAGATGTGGGCTCCCCTGGTGTCATTACGGGTCCTCCGCTGACCGCGCCGTCCCCAGAGATCGTCAGCCGCGGGCCGTTGCAGTTCACGCATGTCTCCACCGTGGCGATGACAGGTTCTGAAATCTCCGCTTATGACTCCGCCAGCAAACGCCTGTTTGTGACTTGCAGCGCAGGTTTGCAGATCCTGGCCCTGAACGACCCGGTCTTCCCGGTCAAGCTGGGCACGCTGGATTTCACCCAGGCACCGTTCAACCTGAACTCGACGGATGTCACCAGCGTGGCCAGCCGCAACGGTGTGGTCGCGGTTGCCGTGCCGAATTTGAACAAGGACCAGGCCGGTAGCGTTGTCTTCTTCACGGCTTC
>DASWXG010000440.1:0-13856 GCA_036405615.1 Prosthecobacter sp.
GACTTGGTGCGTGATGCAGAAAGCACCCAACGTGCTTTTTTGCTCACCCGCAGCGGTCATTTTGACACGGAGTTTCGGGTTTTTGCCGACTCGCTCCCTGCGGCCGTCCAGGGTTTTCGCCGTCTGATCAAAGACAATCCGGAGCAGACCACGCGCTTTGATGTTGCCGACAAGGTTTTGGAGGAGCGGATGGCCATTTTGAAGGCCAACGCCGCAAGCGTAGGAACGTTTGATCAGCCAACGCTGATCAAACGGCTGGAACTGGGGGCTCAGAAGTCGGCAGAGCTGGAAGAGAAGATCCAGGATGTTGCCCTCGTCGAGCGGGTGCTTCTGGAACAGCGCCGCATGAAGTATCTTGAGGACAGCAGTTCGTTTCGCGACGTGGCTGCATGGACCGTGGGCGGCGGGTTTGTCCTGCTGGCCGGCATCGGTATGTTGCTGTATCAGGAAAGCAGATCCCGCACAGTTTACGAATCCAGGCTTTCGGATGCCAGGGATGCTGCGCTGGATGCCGTGAAAACCACATCGGCCTTTGTCGCTTCGGTGAGCCATGAGATTCGCACCCCGATGAACGGTGTGCTGGGCACTGCGGACCTGATGCTCCGGGACAGGACTTTGTCTGCAAGGCAGAAGGACGGGCTGGAAACCATCCGCAGTTCCGGCCGGTCATTGCTGGCGATCATCAACGACATTCTGGACCTTTCCAAACTGCAGGCCGGAGAGATGCAGTTTGTGAACGAGCCGTTTTCTCCTGCGGAGGTGGTGGAAGAGGTCATTGCGCTTTTTGCCGCCCAGGCGGCCAAGAAGGGTATCGAACTGACCCCGCACGTATCGCCTGATGTGCCGCTGAGGCTGGACGGAGACCGCCTCAGGCTCCGGCAGGTTTTGGCCAACCTTCTTTCCAATGCGGTGAAGTTTACCGAAAAAGGCGGTGTGGCCATCCATGTGGTCAGGCGCCGCGAGGTGGAGAGCGACGGGCGCGTCTGCCTGCGTTTTGACATCAGCGACACCGGACCTGGAATTGCCCGGGAGGTGCAGGACCGTCTCTTCCAGCCGTTCGCCCAGGTGGATTTGAAGCTGTCTCAGCGGCATGGCGGCACCGGTCTTGGTCTCGCCGTGTCCCGCGAACTGGTGCAGAGAATGAACGGGGTGATGGGCGTGGAAAGCACGCCGGGACAGGGGGCCACGTTCTGGTTTACCACACTGTTTGGCAAGGGGGCGGACGCCTCCGGAACAGGGACCTTGGAGGCCCGGCCGCTGCTTGTGCTGGAACCGCGTCCCATGACTGCAGACTCGCTCAGGGCTCACGCGGTGGCCTGGGGCTTGATCCCCTACGTTTACACTGATGCGGGTGAGCTTCCGACGCAGGCACCCTGGAGTGAGGAGAAATCAGCCCGACCTTTGCCGCAAGCGGTAGTGGTCGGTTCGGCCATGGCCCAAGACTGGCTGGAGGCCGTAAAGAAGCTGCGCAGCCGGGAATGGCTGGCCCACGTCCCTATCTTCCTCATGACTGACCAGGAAGAGCTGACGCACCAGCAGATGGCGAGGGATGGCATCACCGCCACCCTCAACTATCCGTTCCGGCCGTCCGAACTTTACGACCGGCTCGCCGGCGTCCACGAGCCTGCGACCGTGGAGGTCACATTTGCATCCAAGCTGGATCTGCCTGCCGCCAGAGTCATCGTGGCTGATGACAATCCGGTGAACCGGAGAGTGATCGGCAACCAGCTGGACTATCTGGGCATGGAAGTGGTGCAGTGCAGTGACGGACTGGAGGCCGTGGCCCGGGTGCAGGAAGAAGCTGGCGTCCTGGTGCTGATGGACTGCCAGATGCCTGACATGGACGGCTTCGAAGCCACCCGCACCATCCGTGCCTGGGAACGCAAGGCCGGGAGGAAACCCATTCCCATCATCGCGGTGACCGCGCATGTGATGAGCGGCGATGCCGAACAATGTTTGCAATCCGGAATGAACGCCTATCTGGCGAAGCCGGTGGAACTGGACAAGTTGCAGCAAATGCTGGCCCAGTGGCTGCCTCACGCGGCACCGCTTGCTGAAACGCCGGATGGAAGTCCGTCTCCGGCATCTGAAGACGCAGGGCCGGTGGTCAATGAGAGCCAGTTGAAGGCTTGCCTCACCGGTGAACCTGAACTCGACGAAGACCTGATCCAGATGGCGGTGAAGCAGGCGGAGGAAATGCTGGAGAAAATGCAGGCTTCTCTGGAAGCGGGGAATGATGCGGGCTGGCGGCAGGCAGCTCACCGTGCGCGCGGTTCCTGCGGCACCATGGGTTTTTCCCGTCTGGCAGCCTTGCTGCAAACAGCAGAATTTGATGCCACCAGCCAGGAGGCCCGGACCCGAATTCTGGGTGAACTGAAAGGTGCCATGGAGCAGCTGGTTGCCCGGCTTGCTGCTCTGAAAGCCTGATCTGATCCTTCGATTCCCTGACATGAATGCCCGTTTCTCCAGGCCATGCAGTTGTGTGGCCCTGTCTTTGGCCGCCGTCTTTGTCCTGACCATGCATGCGAGTTCACAGACTCCGGCCCAGCACCTGAAGTTGACCGAACTGGCCACAGGGCAGAACCCTGAAAAAGATCTGGCCCGCTGGCAGAGTTCCTTCTTGCCTGATGGCCGGTGGCGAACTCTGAAACTGCAAGCCCAGGCAGAGGAGGGAACGTTGCCGGTGCCCTCCGGCCGCGTGTTGTGGGCAGGTCTGTTTCCCGAAGCCCTGCTGAAGGAGTCCGGGAAGGGCGTGCAAGTGGTGGGCAAGCTGGACGCTGTGGAGGAGCTGAACGCACTGGGACATCCGCCGGCTGTTCTGCCCGTGCCTCCGGGCATCAATGTGGCCAGCCACATGCAGTGGACAGCCTTCGGCGTGGAGGAGCGGGTGCAGCCGGTAGTCGAGGAACAAGACGGCGAGTGGAAAATAACAGAGGGGCAAAAGCCGGCCGGTTTGTACAGCGCGGCCCTCTGGCGTCTGCCCTCATGGCCCCGGCGTGCCGCATGGAAGGTGGATCTGACGTTAAAAGGACAGGGAGAAATCGAAATCGGGCTGAGTGCAGATACCGGCAAAGGCTTTGGAGATCCGCCCTCTTTGCGGAGAATATCACTGACACCCGAAGGCATTCCAGTCTCGCTGAAAGTCCCCGCTGCGTGGAATTCCGCCAAGGCTCTCCGGCTCAATTTGGTTACCGTACCAAAAGGGACACGGGACCTGTCCGTCGCTTCCGTCACCTGGAAGCCTGAAGGAACCTCCAAGCCGAAAGGTGGCAGCGCGCCTCCGAGATTGCCGCTGGGGGTTTGGGACTGGTCTGCCAAGCCCGAGCTCTGGCTGAAAAAGCAGGTGGCCTGGAAAGATGCGGGGCTGTCGGTTCTGCAACTCGCCCTTCCTCAAGGCTCGGAAACGGAGTCTGCAAAAACAGCGCTTTCTGAACTTAAGACGGCGGGTTTCAGCATCGTGGCGGTGGAGGGAGATCCTCACATGATCTTGCCCGGGGAGCGCAAAACCGTTGTGCAACGGCACAAGCAGCTGGGCGAAACTGCGGCGGGGCTGCTGGCGGGTGTGCAGTATGATGTGGAGCCCTATCTGCTGCCCGGCTTTCGCCTCCAGCCCGCCCGCTGGTATCAGCAGTGGGCGGAGCTTTACGGGGAGATTTCTGCTTCAAGTAAAATGCGTGCCGAGGCGGTGGTTCCTTTCTGGCTGCTGGGTCAGGAACATGGCCAGTCGCTGCTGCAAAAGCTGGCCGGTTCCAGCCGGCGGGTTGTCGTGATGAATTACCGGAGCGATCTGGTCGAGGCGACCTCTTGGGGGACGTTGTGGCTGGAGTGGGGTGCCCGGCATGAGCATCCTGTCTCGCTGGCTGTGGAATGCGGGCCGATCTCAGACACTCCTGTGCGGACGTTCCGGGCGGCCAAAGATGGCGACGGCAAGGGCAGGCTTTGGATAGACCGTTGGGAAGGGCAGGGCACGGCGGTGGTGATTTACGAGGATCCGGTAAGCGCAGGCGAAACGGGCACGGTGCTGACCGAGACCCGCGAAAGTGTGGTGTCCGGGGACAAGACAACGATGCAGCATCGCCCGCCCGAAGATGTGAAAGCCTTGCTGCAAAGCCTGGAAGGGCTGGCCGCAAAAATGAGTCTGCCGGCCTCGGTCAAGCCGGTCCTCTTGCTGCACGAGCCCGCAGAGGCTGTCTTGGAAAATCTTTCCCGTTAGGCCGCTTTGGTAAAGCCCCGGCGGGGCATGTCTCCCCAGCCCTGTTTTTTTTGCAGGAACTGCCAGATGCCTTTGACCCGCCACCAGCTGTTGAGCTGGCGGTAGCCGAAGTTCTCCACAATGGCACCGACACCCAGCCACACCAGGTCGCGGATGCGCCGGTGATGCTGCAAAGAAAACTCGGCAATGATCATGGCCCCCAGACTCAGGCAAAGGCCGAAGCCAAAGACTACGGCGCAGTAGGCGATGAAAAACTCGAGGCTGAGAATACCCGCAAAATAACACAGAGGCACCAGCAACAGGCCTGCGACCTCCAGGATGGGGCTCACGATGTCGAACAGCACGAAAGTCGGCAAGGCCACCATGCCGACAGGGCCATACTGCCGGTTGAAGAGCATGTCCCGGTGCCGCCACAGGGTGTCGCACAGGCCGCGCTGCCAGCGGGTTCTCTGCCGGGAAAGAATGTCCAGGGTCGAGGGGGCTTCTGTCCAGCAGACCGGGTCCGGCACATGCCACACGCGGTGATGCTGTCCCGACTCGCCCGCCCATTTGTGCATGCGGACCACGAGTTCCATGTCTTCGCCCACCGTTCCGTGCTCATAGCCACCCAGCTCCAGCACGGTTTCCCGGCGGAAGATGCCGAACGCTCCCGAGATGATGGTGACGGACTGGGACCTCGTCCAGGCCATGCGTGTCAGCAGGAATGCCCGCAGGTACTCCACCGCCTGGAACAGCTCCACCCAGTGGCGCGGCGGGCGGACTTCTGTCACCTGCCCGGCGTGGACCGTGCAGCCGTTGACCACGCGGATGGTCCCTCCAACAGCCATGGTCGTGTCAGGATTGTCAATGAACGGGCGCACGGCGCGGATCAAGGCATCCGAGTCCAGCAGGGAGTCTGCATCCACGGAGCAGACATAGGGATGGCTGGCGAGATCCATGCCCGCATTCAAAGCATCGGCCTTGCCTCCGTTGGCCTTGTCCACCACCACCAGGTTTGGCAAATTGGGGGTGGCATAAACACCTCTCACCGGCTGGTAGGAAACCCGGCCGGGGATGGCCCGGTTTACCTGTTTGAGTTCAAAGGCTTCGATCAGACGGGCCAGGGTGCCGTCCTTGGAGCCGTCATTGATCACAATGATTTCATACTCCGGATATCGCAGTGTGAGCATGGAGCGCAGGCTTTCGACAATGGTGGCCTCCTCATTGTAGCCTGGAACGAGGAGAGAGACTGGCGGTGTGGCCTCGGACGTCAGCATCCACCATTCGCGAAGACGGGACGCGCGGGTCCTGGAGCGCAGGAACTCCGGCAGTGCCTTGCACAAGTGCACAAGATAGACGGCATTCTGGGCTGTTTGCAGCACCAGAATGAAGCTGGCTGCGGCCCAAATGGCGGCTTCAAGCCAGGGGGAATCAAACCATTCGCTGAAGTTCATGCGTGAGGAAGAGCGGGACGGAAAGGGAGCGTGCCTGGGCGACTTCACGCACCAGGGCGGTTACTGCCGGTGAAGAGACGGCTGCTACGCAGAGCTGCTGCCAGGCCTCTGCATCGCAAGCGGCAACCCCATACACCGCCAGCCGGCGCACATCGTGGTTGTCATCCATGGCCAGGGCGAGCAGCATCTCGGTAGCGTCCTGGGCGGGGCTCATGCTGGTGGCGAAGCGAGCCACTTCAAGGCGGACGGTCGCTGCCGGGTCGGTCACCATCTGGGAGACGGCCGTCATGGCAAAAGGGTCTCCCAGTTCCGTGAGCGTTTGAAGAGCGGCAGCGCGAACCTGAGGCGAACTGTCCTTGAGCTGGTAAGTGACCAGCGGTGCCTGGTCGAAAGCGCCAGCGGCGGAGAGGCCGTTCAGCAGCAACACGCGCTGGCGGGCGGTGGTCGCCCGGGCCAGCAGTGTGGCAATCTGGTCGCTGCGGCCAGGAGCTGCCAGACGCAGGATGTCGCGGACGCGGTCTGAAGCCAGCGCTCCCCTTTCCTCCAGCGCCTGCATCATCTCCGGCAGTTGGATGGAAGGTGCTCTCCGCAGCGCAAGGGCGTAGGCGGCTTCGATGCGCACGTTTCCGGACGGATCCTGAAGCGCGGTCAACAGGGCTTGGTCCAGAACTTCATCCGGGCCGGTCCAGGCCAGCAGCGCACAGCCTCGGAGCCGCGAGGGCTGGCGGTGGGAGCGAAGAAGTCCGATGCCGTATTCCTTGCCTCCGATGTGCCCGAGAATAGTTTCCAGTTGTTCCCGGTATTGGCCTCGAAACCGTTCTGCGAGATCGCGCAGCAGGCCCAGGACGGCTTCCATTTCCTCCCTCCCCGCCACCTTGGGAAGGCTGGTCACGGGAGATGCGCATTCCAAAACGGGAAGCAGGCGTTCCAGCCATTGATCCGCCAAGATTTGACGCCGCGCGCGCGCGCCGTTGTCAGCCCAGCGGTAGGCCAGAAGAAAAAGCCAAAGCGCTACGGCCAGGGCCATCAGACCCAGGCAGATGCAGATAAGGACAAACAGGGGGGAGGCCATGCCTGCAGAAAGGTGTCAGAAGCGATATCCCGCGCCGATGGAGGCACCATGGCGGATGATGGAATTCTTGACCTCTTCCCGTTCCACGTCCAGGCGGATGTGCCAGCGGTCGGAGAGGGGAATGACAACACCGGCAAAGACCGTCCAGGAACTGATCGCCGTGCCGGTGTTCAGGGTCTGATTGGTCAGGGATTCCACCGCCTGGCCAGCACCGATACGGAAAAGCCAGCGTTCCTTGGGTTCCCAAGCGAGAAAGGCCGTCCAGCCGTCGGTGCCGGCACCGCTGTCATAGGCGTAGTGCAGCCAGCGGGCGTTGAACGTCCAGCCTCCGCCAAATGCCTGCTCCCAGCCCACGCGTGTCACCCAGAGAGCCGAGATATCGTACTCCGCGCGTCTTGCTTCAGTAAGCAGCCAGCCCTGGCCCAGGGGGCCGAGTTCCTTGAACACTCTCCAGCGGACTGAGGCATCGCCATACCAGTTGGCGCTAAAGCCTGCGTCCGGGGTCACTCCGGCAAAAACGGTGGCCTGAATGCCCGGGTAGATCTGGCCTGCAAAGCCCAGTTCATAGGTTTCATCTTGCAGCCCGAACCGCTGTCCGACCTCGGTTCTAACCCAGAGATCCCACCCGTGGAATTTTTGGGCATAGGAGGCATAGAAGCCCCACCAGTCATCCCGTTCGCCCCTTGCGAAGGTGCTGCCCGAAGCTCCAAAATCGACACGGGCCCGTGTGGCATTTTTAAGTCCGTCCAGCCGCTTCTGAATGTCGGGTGACGGGTCCTGGGCCAGCGCCCTTTCATAAAGGCCACGCGCTTCGCCCGTGTGGCTGGCTTCGGCCTCGATGTCGCCAAGCCCCGTCAGAGCATCCACTTGATTGGGATCGCGGGAGAGCACCTCTTCGTAGTGCTTGCGGGCTGAAGCCGGGTCTCCCTGCCATCCTGCCACGCGTCCTTGCATGACTTTGACATCCAGATTTTCGGGATGGGCACCGGCCAGTTCCTCCAGCCGCTTGCTGGCGGCAGGATAGTCGGCCTTCCAGGCCAAAACCCGTGCCTCGGCCAGACGGAGGTCGAAGTCCTGAGGGGCTATTTTCAAACCTTTGCGCAAAGCGGTCAACGCTTCGTCATGGCGCTTCAGCCAGCCGAGAACCGTGCCGTAGTGCAGCCAGATTTCAGCGTTTTCAGGATGCGCTTGCGAAGCACGGCCCAAGAGCTGGGCCGCCTCTTCATGGCGGCCCGCTTTTTTGGCTTCGAGCCCTTCCTCATAAACGCCTCCCTGGCAGAGCCCCGCAAAGAGCAGTGACAGCAGGGTGATGCGCGCGATCATGCGGCGGCTCCTTCCGGCACCAGCTTGGAGATTCGGGCGAGGAGTTCCGCCGGGCTGAAAGGTTTCGTCAGGTAGTCATTCGCGCCTTCGTCCAGTGCGCCTACCACATCGCTGTCCCGGTTCTTGGCAGACAGCATCAAAATGGGTGTGCTGGAAAAGGCTGCATCGCGACGCAGTTCCCGCAGTGCGGCAAACCCGTCCATCACCGGCATCATGCCGTCCAGGATGATAAGGGCCGGGCGTTTTTCCCGTGCGAGTTTTAATGCCTGCTCTCCATCGTAAGCAGAGACAAGGTCCCACTGTTGCTGAGCCAGTTTGAAACCCAGAACACGGTGAAGGAGGGGATCATCATCAGCGAGCAGGACGGTGGATCTCATATGGAATCAAATATGGTACTATTTTCCATACTTTCTATTAAAAATGAGGCAAAGGCACAAGAACGTTGGTTTTAGGGGGGCCCGAGTGCAGATCCTTGCTTGAGCCTCGTGTTCCCCCTCTTAGTGTGGGTGCCATGAAACTCGGTTTTGTCTCCGCCATCCTGCCCGAACTGTCCCTGAGCGATGTGCTGTCTTTTGCTGCGCATGAAGGTTTTTCCTGTGTGGAAGTGATGTGCTGGCCGGTGGGTAAAGCTGAGCGGAAGTTTGCGGGTGTCACCCATCTGGATGTCACGGCCCTCACCAAGGCCCAGGCGGAAGACGCATTGTCACTCTGCCAGGATCATGGAGTGAGCATGAGCGCCATCGGTTACTATCCGAACATCCTGGATCCCGATGCGGAGGTCTCACGGGCGGCGGTGGCCCACTTCAAAAAAGTCATCAAGGCGGCACCGCTTTTGGGACTGGAAACGGTAACCGGTTTTATCGGCAAAGACTGGCGGCTGAGCGTGGATGAAAACTGGCCCCGCTTTCTCAAGACCTGGAAGCCCATCCTTCAGTATGCGGCGGATCAGGGTGTGAGGATTGCCATTGAAAACTGCCCCATGCTTTTCACGCGCGACGAATGGCCGGGCGGGAAAAACCTGCTTACCACACCGGCCATCTGGCGCCGGGCTTTCCATGACCTGGACATGCCTAACCTTGGGTTGAATTACGACCCGTCCCATTTTGTCCTGCAGGGCATGGATCCGCTGAGCCCGCTGGCAGAGTTCAAGGACCGTTTGTTCCACGTGCATGCCAAGGATGTGAAGATCAACCAGGCCGCGCTGAACGAAGTGGGCCGGTTCGACTTTCCCCTCCGCTGGCACCAGCCAAGAATCCCTGGCTATGGCGAGATCAACTGGGCGGCCTTCATGGGCGAACTGACACGTGTGGGCTACAACGGCCCGCTGTGCATTGAGGTGGAAGACGACACGTTTGGCAAGGAGCTGGAGGGCAGGATGAAGGCCCTCAAAGTCGCCCGAAACGTCCTGGCTCCTTACTTCGGATGAAATGACGCTCTCTGCCGCGCTTCTGCTTTTCAGTGCCGGTTTGGGGGCGGGTTTCATTGACGCCATCGCCGGCGGCGGCGGGTTGATTTCCGTGCCTGCCCTTCTTTGGGCCGGGCTGCCGCCGCAGATGGCCTTGGGGACGAACAAAATGCAGAGCACGTGGGGGACGTTGCTGGCGGTGCGCCGCTACATGCAGGCGGGACTGGTCAATTGGCACGAGGTCCGTCTGGCTGCCCTGGTGACTTTTGGCTCTTCCGTACTGGGCGGGCTGACGGTCCTGCAGGTCAGCAATGAGACATTGAAAAGGGTCGTGCCATGGCTGCTGCTCGGGGTGGCTGCCTATGCGCTGCTGAGTCCGCGTTTTGGCAAACAGCCTGTGAAAGCGCGGCTGTCGCCAGGTGTTTTCGCCTGTCTTGCGGGAAGTCTTCTCGGCTTCTACGACGGCTTTTTTGGCCCGGGAACCGGCGCCTTCTGGACAGTGGCCTGCCTTTCGCTTCTCGGGTTGGAACTGACCCGTGCCACGGCCTACACCAAGGTGGTCAACCTTGCCAGCAACGCGGCGTCGCTCATCGTTTTCATCCTGCTGGCGCGGGTTCGCTATGACATGGCTGCGGTGATGATTGCCGGGCAGCTTCTGGGCGCGCGTGCCGGCTCCGGCCTGGTGATCCGTCATGGGGCTCCGCTGGTGCGTGTGGTCTTTCTGACCGTGGTCTTCGCCATGATTGCGAAGCTGCTTTGGGACCAATGGTCGGCCTTCTCTTGATCACGCTGCAAGTGAGGTGCATCATAGGCTCTCTTTCCCATGCCACGCATTCTTGCCATTGACCACGGTACGGTCCGCATCGGGCTGGCCATCAGCGACGAGATGGAGCTGACCGCCAGCCCGCTGATGACTGTGGACGCCAAACACGAGCCGGAACGGACAATTGCCCGCATCGTTCGGGAAAAGCACATCGGCAGAATTGTCATCGGCCAGCCGCTGCTGATGAGCGGTGAACGCGGCAGCGCGAGCGAACGGGTGGAAAAATTTGCCGACAGCCTCGGCAAGGAGCTGAAGCATGATGTGCGGATCGAGATGGTGGATGAGCGTCTTTCTTCCGTGGAAGCCGAAGCCTCCATGTCGCGCTCCGGCATTACAGACAAACGAGCCCGCGACCAGATTGTGGACCAGCTGGCCGCAGTCGTGATTCTGCAGGATTATCTGAACAGCCAGCGCGGACCCGCAGGTTTTTTGCTGCCGGACGAGGCCTATGAACTGGAATGGACCCCGAATGAGCCGAAGCGACGTCGAAAGTAGGCTGGGGCTCAACCAGGGGCCGCGGCCCGGGCACCGCCGCCTGCGCCTGACTGTCAGCTATTGCGGCACGCCCTGGAAGGGCTGGCAGAGCCTGGCCATTGGCAATACCATCCAGGATGAACTCAATGCGGCCGTGCTGAAGGCGACGCGTGTTCAAACCATGGTGCAGGGGTCCGGGCGGACAGATGCCGGTGTCCACGCTCTCGCTCAAGTGGCGCACATGGATGTGCCCGAATCCCTGCGCATGAACAACGAGGCGTGGGTCAAGGCTCTCAACGCCTGCCTGCCGCTAACCATCCGGGTGCTGACGGTGGAGGCTGCGGAGCCGCGGTTTCATTCCCGCTTTGATGCTTGCGGGAAGATTTATCGTTATCGCATCTGGCGCTCCAGTTTCCTGTCTCCTTTCGAATCAGACCGCTGCTGGCATGTGCATGGCCCGCTGGACATGGAAGCTTTGCAAACCTGCCTGAATGCGCTGGTGGGAACGCACAACTTTGTCCGGCTTTCCGCCAACCGCGGCGACATGCCCGAGACTCAAAGGCGTGCCATGCCGGAGAAAACCACGCGTACCATTCACCGGGCTGAAATGCGTGAGCAGGGCGACGTACTGGAGCTGGAGTTCGAGGGTGACGGCTTTCTCTACAAGATGGTGCGCCTCATTGTGGGCAGCCTGGTCATGGTGGCGCGGGGCAGGGCCAGCGTGGACTGGTTCCAGGGACTGCTCTTCAATGAACAAGCGGCGCAGAGCAACCAGACCGCCCCTGCCGCTGGCCTGTATCTCGTGAAAGTGCTGTATCCTGACGGTCGGGAAGCGGTGCTGCCTAACGACGTTTAGCGCGGTCAAACCTGCTTTGACGATCAACGGTCTCCGGTGGGTGCGGAGCAGCAAAGCCGGAGGGCGGGGCAGTCTGGGCGGACGTGTCAGGCTGTGCCGGCGGCGTGGTGGCGCGCAGCCGTTGGCGGTGAGCCTCGGCATCGGGAGCCGTGGACGTCTTGGCGGCGGCCTTTACCTTTCCTCTTTTCAGAGTTCCCTCAGGCAAATGCCAACCGGTGCGTGTGATGAGGGCATCAGCCAGCATGAGGAGCAGGGCGAGCAGCAAGACTTTATTGGTGAGATCCACAAACCGCTCCGTCTGCGGGCTTCGCCAGATCTGGCTGAGTTCTCGCAGCTCCCGGCCGCCGCTGGCGAGAGACACCTGCCTCAGTTCTTCTGCGCGGGCTTCATCAAAGGCCCATTCCGTACTGCTGCCTACCATCACGGGGCCGAAGGACAAGGCCTGGGTGCCGACCTGGACCGCTCCGCGAACCATCTCGTTCTCCGGCAGGTCCACACGGGCTTCGTAGTGGCCGGGAGAGAGGCGTTCCCAGGCGACCTCCCGGGAGGATTCAGCCCGGGCACCCTGGGCCAGGACAATGCGCGGAGCCTTGGCCATGAGCTTGGGTTCCCATGTTTCGTCATGCAGGAGGTCCAGTGTCAGGGTGGTGCCTTCCAGCCGGTGTCTGAGGCCGATGCCAGGCGGCATTTGCTCGCCCATCAGCCAACGGGTGAGGGTTTGCAAAAAGTCTCCGTATTTCGGCCACGCCCGCACCTTGTCCGAATATTCTCCTCCCAGGGGAAAGCTGACGGCGGCGGTGCGACCAATGCCTCGCTGGCCGAAGGCCACAAGCGGAGCGGCATAATCATCCTGGGAAATGAGACCCTGGCTCGCCCAGTCGCGGAGATAGCTGAGGTTGTAGCCATCGGCTTCTGCCAGCCATTCCAAGGGCTGATTGCTGATTTCAAACCAGCCGCTGGCGGCTTTGGTTTTGACCGGATCACGCAGGAAGGCGCTGCGGGCGACGGCGATGGTTTCCTGGCTGAAAATGCTGGGCAGTTCCTCGGCCTTGTCGGTGAAGAAAAGCCGACCCTGGCCCAGCGTGGCGATCTCTTCCAGAAGCCTGGCATCGGGATCCGTCCGTGTCCCGAGGGCGATCACACTCACCGTGCAACCGTTGGCCACCATTTCGGCAATGAGGCTCTTGTAGGCTCCGGGTTCTTCGGAGTCAGCCGCATCTGAAAACAGGATGATGTGCCTTTGGCCTGCGGCCGCGCCTTTGAGCTGGTCCCAGGCTGCCTTCAGACCGTTGTAAACAAAGATCCCGCCGCCGGTGCTCTCTATTCGGCGGACAGCGCTTTCCATTTTTTCGCGGTTGGGTCCCACGGGTTGCAAGGGCACCATCTGATGAGCCTCACTGTCCACGGCAAAGACAGTCAGCAGATCCTGAGGCCCGAGATACCGGATGGCATTGCCAGCACCTTCATTGGCGAGAGCCATCTTGGTGAAGCCGTTTTGCACGGTCATGCTCATGGAGCCGCTGCGATCCATGACGATGCCCATGGCGACCTGCAGTTTGCGGTGCTCCTGTTTCAGTTCCATGGAGACCGGCAGCAGCGGGTCCACGGCAGATTCGAAGTAGCCACCTGCCGCGAAGCTTTTCCGGCCCCCGGCCATCAGCAGGCTGCCGCCTTGCTCACGGACAAAGAAGTTCAGCGCAGCCAGGAATTCTTGGGGAATTTCAAAGGCAGGCACATTGTTCAGAACCACACATCGGGCCCCGGCCAGTTGTTCTGTCCTGACGTTGCGCAGATCGGTCACGGTCTCCACGGTGAATCCCTGGCGTTGCAGGGTGGAGGCGAGAGGATCGTCTGTGTAGGAGGTCAGCAGCAAGACCCGGGGGCCCCCGGAGATCTCCACCAGGGCCGCATACCGGTTGTTTCCAGAGTGAGCATCCTGGGCCGGGTGAATGGAGGCCTCATAACTTGCCACGCCCGCGACCGCGAGCCTGTCTGTGAAGCGGACCCTGCCAGAGCCCATCTTGATCTGTACATCAGTGCTGCGAAGTTCGCGGCCCTGACGGAATACCTTCAAAGGAACCATTCCATCGTGACTCCCCCGTACTTCGATTTCCAACAGGAAGGGTTCGCCAAGCTGGGCCTTGGCAGGAGCACGCAGAGCGGCAATGCGATAGTCTGAAGGCTCCGGAGAGCGGGTGAGATGATAGTCCAGTTCAATGCCTTGCTGGCGCAGTTTGTCCGCCAACCCGGTCAGAGG
>DASWXG010000441.1:0-6666 GCA_036405615.1 Prosthecobacter sp.
TGATCCTTTTCAACGACACCTCCCACTACGCAGAGAGCAGGCTGAAAAAACCGGAGGCCGCAGAGGCCCGCCTGTCCAGGTGGTGGTCCCATTGATTTACCAGCTCCCTTTTCCCATGAACATTGCCATTGGCTCTGACCACGCAGGGTACCGCTACAAGCAGGCCATCATTGCCCACCTGGAGAAAGCCGGCCACGCCGTGACTGACTTCGGAACGCATTCGGAAGAATCCGCCGACTATCCCAAATTCATCCGTCCCGTCGCTGAGGCGGTGGCGGCAGGGCAGTTTGAACGCGGCATCGTCCTGGGCGGCTCTGGAAATGGTGAAGCGATTGCCGCAAACCGGGTCAAGGGCATCCGTTGCGGCCTTTGCTGGAACCTGGAGTCCGCTTTGCTGACCCGCCAGCACAATGACGCCAACGTGCTTTCCATCGGCCAGCGGATGATGCCGCTCGAAATCGCCTTGGAGATTGTGGATATTTTCCTCACCACGTCGTTTGAGGGCGGGCGTCACCTGGCACGCATCCGTCAGCTGGACGAATAGAAATGGCCCATGGCTTCAGCGGCACTCACACCTCTTGAGGAGACCACGCGTTTCCTTCACGAACAGATTCCTCTCACGCAGGCCATGGGCGTGAATGTCGAAAGCTACGCTGCGGGCAAGCTGACGCTTACGGCTCCGTTGGAGCCCAACCACAATCATCTGGGAACGGCCTTTGGCGGCAGCCTCAGCGCCATCGCCACGCTGGCGGGATACAGCCTGCTGTGGCTGCTGCTGGATGACCGTGCGGCCCACATCGTCATCCGGGAAAGTTCCATCCGGTATCATCACCCTGTCCGCTCAGCCATTCTCGCCACGTGCGAAACACCATCCGCTGAGGTGGTCGCCAGCTTCAAAACGGCTTTCGAAAAAGCGGGCAAAGCGCGGCTGACTCTGCATACAGTCATCGTTGAGGACGGCCGTACCTGCGTGGAGTTTAGCGGCGTGTTTGTGGCGCTTCGCTAATCCGTTCTTTCCGCAGAGGACCGCCTGGGCGCGCTCCGGTCAGTTTGCCGTTTCGGATCACCGGAACGCCATCCACCAGAACATCCTCGAAACCGGTCGCGTAGTGATGCGGATCTTCAAACTTCGATTAGTCTGTCACCTTTCCAGGATCAAAGATTACGAGATCGGCCCACGCTCCAGGCCGAAGGATGCCCCGGTCTTTCAGGCCAAAAGTCTCCGCAGGCAGACAGCTCATGCGTCGCACCGCCTCTTCGAGGCTCAATACTTTTTGTTCGCGGACATACCGGGCAAGAATGCGGGCGTTGTTCCCATAGCTGCGGGGATGCGGCACATCTTCGCCCAGCAGCCGGGGTCCCCCATCGCTCGCGACCATGGTGAGCGGGTGTTTCAAAAAAGTCTTCAGATCATCCTCGTTCATGCCATGAAACACCCCGCTTCCGCCACCTCGCCGTTCAATGTCCAGCAGGAGTTCCATTTGCTCACCCACGCTGTCACTGCCGCGTACTTTCCTGGCCGCCTGTGGGATGGTTAGACCATTGAGAGAAGGGTCTGCTGGGAAACGGGCGATAACGGCGTAGGTGTAGTCAGTGCGGCCGCTTCGGGCGAGGATTTCCTTCATGCCTGACAGGATCTCCGCTTTCTTGGCCGGGTCTTGCAGCCTCGCGGCAAAGTCCTCCCGGGTGCCTTCTAGAGCACTGTCGGGTATGACCTGCCTGAGACCTGTGCTGGATGCCGTGTAGGCATACTGGTCCTGGGTAATGCGCAGGCCGTTGGCGCGTGCTTTGTCCAGAAAGGCCAGCACTTCCTGGCTCTTTCCCCACGCGCTCGGACCCGAAAGTTTGATGTGGGACACTTCTGTTCTCACACCTGCGTTCCGGGCAACCTCGACCAGTTCTTCCAGGGCCGAAAAGATGCGCACGGTCTCATACCGCATGTGGCTGGCATAGATGCCGTCATGAGCAGCCACCACTTTGGCAAGCGCCACAATCTCGTCTGTCTTGGCGAAAGAACCGGGCACATAGATCAGCCCCGTGCTCATGCCGAGGGCACCGTCCTTCATCGCCTGGTCCACCATCTTCTTCATGGTGTCCAACTGGCGGCTGTCCGGAGCCCGGATGAAACGGCCCCCCATCGCCTTTTCGCGCACAGCGCCATGGCCGATCAGGGCCGCCACATGCAGGCTCACCTGTGCCTTGGCAACCTCATCAAAAAAAGCGCCCAGGTCTGTCCGCGACATGCCGCAATTTCCCGTGACCAGGGTAGTCACGCCCATGCGCAGAAAATTCTCCGCCAGGGGGAGTTTGCAGATGTCCTCCGAATGAGTGTGCACATCCACAAACCCGGGAGCCACCGCCCGGCCTTGCGCATCCAGAACCTCCTTAGCCGTCCCTTCCACCTGCCCCAGCGCGACGATTCTGCCATTCTTCACTGCGACATTCCCGGCGTAGGGCGGGCCACCGCTCCCGTCCACAATCCGGGCGTTTTTAATCAGCAGATCAAAAACAGGCACCTGTCCATCGACGGCCCAGCCCCAGGACGTCAGGCCGACGGCCAGCAGCAGAGAGATGGCCGTAAACCGCAGCATCACTGGCCTTTCTTGCCGGAGGACTTTTCCCGCATCATGGCCGCCAGGTATTTTGCCGTTTCGTCACCGATGACATGGTAACCGGCCAGATTGGGATGGCGGTCGCCGAACCAGCCCGGCAGATTTCCAAAGTGAGCGTCGAACTGGTTGTCCATGACTTCCACTTTGGCGGGATTGCCAAATACGAACGGTTTCACCAGTTCATGGTATTGGGCCGGAATTTTGCGCAGCTCATAGCGGCGGTAATTCAGCATGTTCTCGCCCTTTTTCAGCTCGGCCGCATAACGGGGATAGATGTCAAAAAGGGGCAGCTTTTCCAGGTCGGCCACCTGCCGGTTCAGGGCGTTGATCTGCCTGCTCTTTTCTTCATCCATGTAAGGGATGATGGTCATGATCACCAACTGTGCCGAGGGGTGGTCCTTGCGCATCTTCGCAATCAATTCCCGGTAGTCGTTGACGTAATTCTCCGCAAATTTTTCCCGTTTGGCATAATCATTGATGCCGTAGCGGATGAAGATGTAATCGACGCCGGGCTTCTTGGCCACATCGCGATCATAACGTCCGGAATCCAGCAGTCTGCGCACATACTCCCCGCTGAGTCCGAGGTTGATGACATTGCACGGCGGCAGGTCTTTCTCCGCCGCCAGCAGGATGCGGACAACATCCTCCAGATGCGGCCCCTTCGGGCTGAGCCTCCGCGGCACACTCCCCTCCGTAGTGCTGTCGCCCACCAGAAGCACTTGTACTTTCCCCTCATGCTCCGCCCACAGGCTGCCGGATGCAATCAGCAAACCGGCGGCAAGAACGGCCCGTCCCATCCATTTTTGAAGTGTGTTCATGAGAGAAAAGAAAGGCTCAGATCTTCCAGGCATCCCGCATCGGACGCAGCAAATGCTGGTTGGCAGCCTCGTCACCCGGGAAGGTCTCGTTTTTGGGATCAAACTTCAAGCCTCTTCCCAGTTTTGCTGACAGCGCTCCCATGTGGCAGATGGCCGAAGCTTTCTGCGCAATTTCCGCCGGGGCCGATGTCCGCCCACGAGTGAGCACGGCATCGATGAAGTTGCGGTGGTGATGTTTGGAGACATACAGGCGTTTGTCGCCTTCCTTCATCTTGATGCGCAGGATGTCCGTGTTGCTGGCCTTCAGCATTTCCGCCTCCGTGAAAACCCAGCCCTCGCTGCCCACAAAACGGGTGCCGTAGGTCGCTGCATCCGTGGTGGTAAAGAGGTTCATCTTCAGCCCGTTCGCATAGCGGTATTCGATGCGGTACTGTTCCGGGGCATCGTAGAAACCTTCGCTCCGGCGCTTGGTGTCAAAAGCCTCCACTTCCACCGGCGTGGTGTCATCCATGCCTGCGCCCCACTGGGCCACATCGATGAAATGTGCGCCCCAGTCGGTGATGTAACCGGGGGAATATTCGTCAATCCAGCGGAAGTTGAAATGGCAGCGGCCGGGAGTGTAGGGCCGCTCCGGCGCACTGCCCAGCCACATGTTGTAGTCCAGATGCGCAGGCACGGGCTCCGGTTTTTCCAGCCCGGTGTAACCGCCACGAATGGCAAACTTCCCGGGAACGCCCACCTGGATTTCCTTGAGCTCGCCGATGTAACCGTTGAGAGCCAGCTCGCAGGCCATGCGGACTTTCAATCCCGAACGGCGCCAGGTGCCGCACTGGAGCACCCGCTTGTTTTCCTCCACTGCGCGGCAGATGGCACGGCCTTCGGCAATGCTGGCCCCCAGGGGTTTTTCCGAGAAGAGGTCTTTGCCAGCTTTGGCGGCGGCAATCGCCACATTGGCGTGCCAGTGGTCAGGCGTGGCATTCATCACGGCATCCACATCTTTCCGGGCCAGCACCTCGCGGAAGTCGCTGAAGCAGTCCGCAGGAGTCAGTCCTGCCAGCTTCATGGCACGTTCCCGATGCTGCGCGTCCACATCACAGATCGCCACCACCTGCACCCGTTCATCCGCCAGAAAGGCTTTCAGGTTGGCAGTTCCCTGCCCGCCAACGCCAATACAGGCCAGACGGACTTTTTCATTGGGAGACACCGCTCCTGCCCGCCCCAGGACGGAGGCGGAAACGATGAAGGGGGCAGCAGACTGGAGAAACTGACGGCGGGTGGAGACAGACAATCCGGACATGGGAGTTCAACGGAACGCTTCAGGAAAATTCATCTGTGCTTGTGACCATGTCTGATACGCGTATCGCATGGACGATGCCCACCGACTTTCGCGACTGGTATGACACGCCGCTCTACTACGACATCATCTTCGATGCCGATTCCGCCCGCGAAGCGCTGTTCCTGGAAACCGTATGGACCATCTTTGGCGAAAAGAGCCGGACCCGGCGTGTCCTGGAACCTGCCTGTGGCAGCGGCAGGCTGATGCTGGAAATGGCCCGGCGAGGCTGGAAGGCCGACGGATTCGATGGCAATGACAAGATGCTCGCCTTTGCCCGACAGCGGCTGGAGAAAGAGGGATTCAAAGTCCGTCTGTGGAGCGACTGGATGCAAAGTTTCACAGGTGTCCGCCCGGACTACTACGACCTAGCACACTGCCTGGTCAGCACCTTCAAATACTTGCTCACGGAGGGTGATGCGACAGCCTGCCTGAACCGCGTTTCCCAAACCCTCAAGCCCGGCGGCATCTTTGTCCTGGGGCTGCATCTCAGCAACTACGGCACGGCCAGCGAAGAACATGAACGCTGGACGGCCAGCCGGGATGACATCCATGTCGTGTGCAACACCCACACCTGGCCGCCTGACCGCAAAACCCGCCTGGAGAATCTGCGTACCCGTTTGAAAATCGTCCATGGTGCACGCCATCATGTGCAGGAGACACGCTGGCAGTTCCGCACCTACACTGCACGCCAGCTCAAGAGCTTGCTGGGCAAGGTCCCTGAACTGGAACTCCAAATGTGTTATGACTTCACCTATGACGTGGAGCAGCCCCGCAAGCTGGATGACAGCTACCCGGACATCATCCTGGTGCTGCGCAAGCGGCCGCGCCCGTAGGCTTACTGCTTCTTCCGGCCCTTTTTCCCTTTGGCCTGCGCCTTGGGCTGCTGGTCAACGGTCTTTTGGGCCAGGGCAGAAAACTCATCTGTCTGCTTTTGCCAGACGGCCTCCAGTTCCCTGACCTTTTCCGGCATCGTCGCGGCCAGATTGTGGGCCTCTGCCCGGTCTGTTTTCAAGTCATACAACTCCCAGGGATCTCCCTTCGCCGCCACAAGCTTCCAGTCACCCACCCGGACAGCGCGGTTTCCTTCGTGAAGCCACCACAAAGACTCCCGGGCCACGGTTTCATCTTTGGCCAAAGCTGGGACCAGACTTTTCCCGGGCGCTGCAGGCACAGGCTGTCCTTCCCAGGAACCAGGCTTCTGCACCCCGGTCAGTTCCAGAACTGTCGGCACGATGTCCACTACATGAGCGGGCGTGTGACGCAGTTCTCCACGGGAGGCGATGCCCGCTGGCCAGTGGACAATCAGGGGTGTGCTGATGCCTCCCTCATGCACCCAGGTTTTGTGTCGGCGGAACGGTGTATTGCAGGCATTGGAGAAACCCGGCCCGAGGCAGAGGTAGGTGGCTGCGCACCCGGGTTCCGCCTTCGGATCATGACCTCCGTTTCGCACCATGATCTCGGCACTGGCCCCGTTGTCGGAAGCAAAAAAGATCACTGTGTTCTCATAGGCCCCCATGTCCTTGAGCTGCTTCACCACGCGGCCGATTTCACGGTCCATCCGGTCCACCATGGCCGCATGGATGGCCATCTTGGTGGCCTGGAACCGGCGCTGTTCCTCCGTCAGCGAATCCCAGGGCAGCGGCCGGTTGATCTCCCCCGGCCCCAATTTTTCAAAGGCTTCGGGAAAGTCATAAGGCGGACCGACCTCCCGCTCCACGGCCGATAGCTCCGTGTTCACCAGCCCCATCTTCCGCTGCCGGTCATAACGCGCCTGGCGCATCTTCTCCCAACCCGCCAGGTATTTGTCGCGATAAATCGCGATGTCTTCAGGCAGCGCATGAAGCGGGAAGTGCGGTGCAATGAAGGCCAGATAGTGGAAGAAAGGTTTGTCTGCGTGTTT
>DASWXG010000442.1:0-2995 GCA_036405615.1 Prosthecobacter sp.
CCTTCCTGCAAGAAGCTTTGGTAACGGTGCTGGAACCTGTGGCCGAAGCAGGCTCCCGGGGGTTCTCCCTGCTGCCTGATTCCGCTTTGCTGGGTCTCAAGCGGGCGGTCTTTCGCAGTGCTGTCGGCAGTGACGAAGGCAAAAACTACCGCTGGCAGCTGGAGAAAAAATACGGCGAAACAGGCGGTGCAGTTCTTCGCCGCAGCGTCATCCTCAGCGAGCCAGCCAACCTCTATGGCAACCGGGATCCCAAGGCGTCCGAAATCCTTCAGGAATACTTTATTCCCAAACACCAGCTGGCAGGCTTTCTCGAACGCATGCGCCAGATCCACCAGCAGGGAGACTGCCCGGACCTGCTGAACATCACCGTAAGAAACGTCAGGACAGACCATACCACCGTCCTCCGCTATGCCCGTGAAGAAGTCTTCGGCCTGGTGATGCTGTTTCATCAGCGCATCGGCTCCACGGAGCAGGAAGCACAGATGACGCGCTACGCCCAGCGCATGGTGGATGCCGCCCTGGCCAGCGGGGGCACCTACTACCTGCCCTACCGGCTGCACGCGCGGCAGGATCAGTTCGAGCGGGCCTATCCCATGGCCCGGCAGTTCTTTGCGCTCAAGCGGCGCTACGACTCTCAGGGCCTGTTCCAGAACCAGTTTTACCAGCGCTATTCCAGGTAAGAGGACAGGAACAGACCGGCGGGTGCCGGTCACTTCAATTCCGCAAATCCGCAAAAGACACTGGAGTTCTCTGGAGGACGCCCCGGCAGCGGCAGGTCATTGTCCAGATACTCCTCACAAGCCGCGAAAAAATCCGGCTCCGTGGTCACGCGGCGAATGCGGTACTCAAACTGCCCTTCGGCGATGCCCGTGGTGATGTAAACCATGTAACGTTTCATCTTCTGCACATGCATTTCCCGCTGGTAATGCGGATGAAAAGCCGCTGTCGTCTCATACAGGGCGCGGATATAATCCAGCATGTCCCGACCGGTGCGCGGCGTGACAGGCCGTCCCTCCCAATGGGCCTTCAGGTCTGCAAACAACCATGGGTGGCGTATGGCCCCGCGCCCAAGCATAAGACCCGCCGCCTGGGTATGCCGCAGGTAAGCAAGCCCGGTTTCCACATCCACCACATTGCCATTCGCGATGACCGGGCAAGCCATGGCCTGGACCGCCATGGCCACGCATTCCGGGTGCACCGGCGTTTTATAGGCATCCCGCACCGTCCGGCCGTGCACCGTGAGGCCGTTGATGGCGTGTTTCTGAAAAACCTCCAGCAGGCGCGGAAACTCAGCTTTGTCTGCAAAGCCGACCCGGCATTTCACCGTGAAGCGGCCTTGAATCGTCTCGCGTAGAGCCTTGAGGATCTCATCCACCCGCTCCGGCTGCCGCAGCAGACCACCACCCGCATCTTTCCGGCAGACTACCGGAGCGGGGCAGCCTAGGTTGAGATCAATACCGGCCACCGGGTGCTTTTCCAGCAACCGGGCATTTTTGACCAAGGCCGGGATGTCCTGGCCAATCATCTGGGCCACCACCGGAATACCCGTGTCATTCTCCGTGATGGATTTCAGAATCAGCGCATCCGGTTTCGAATCCGGCGTAACACGAAAGTACTCCGTCACAAACAGATCCGGCCCCCCATAACGGGCCATCAGCCGCATGAACGGCAGATCCGTCACGTCCTGCATGGGGGCGAGGACGAGGGCCGGACGATGGCTGGGAAGAAGGCTGCGCACGCCCCATGCCTCCGCCCGGCCTGGGCCGCCGTCAAGCCGCAGCCAGAGGGCATTTGCCCCCGCCCATGAGGTGCGCAATTCAACTTGCACCCGTATCCAACGGGTCCTTAGCTAGGGCCACTTTTCCCAATGCCCGAAACAAACGCCTACCCGGAACTCACCGCTGCCCGCGAAGACATGCGGAGCCAGGACGAACTCTACCGCCCGAGCGTCTTTTGGGATGAAGCTTCTTCCCGCATCGTCCATGAACTGAACGAGAACGGCATCGAAAATTTCCGCCGCCTGCCCAACATTCTGGGATTTTTCACCCCGACTTACGGCACTCCGGGCAACAGTTTCTCCCCAGCCCAGGTCGAAGGCCTCACCTCGACCCTGCGCCGCACCCACCCCGAGGCGGCCAAGGCCCACCTCGGCCTGGATCAGTTCCTCTCTGGCGAGGCCTCGGCCCTGGCTGACTACCGGGTGCTGCTGGCAGCGGATGATTCCGGAAAGCTGCCGCATCTGCACACCTTCAGCGAAAGCAAGGTGGGCGAGCCTGTGGAGCATTTTGAATTCGACGGGCGCTGGTTTTCCCGCTCCTCTCTGAACTATCTGCTGGGTCTGTCCCTGCTGAAAAAACACCTGCCAGCAGGCGATGTCCCCCGCACAGTGCTGGAGATCGGCGGCGGCTTTGGCACCTTGGGCGAAATCCTGGCCAGCGCCGACATTGACGGTCTGCGTTATGTGGATGTGGACATTCCGCCCACCAGCTATGTGGCCCAGCATTACCTGAGCCAGGCCGTGGGTGCGGGCAAAGTAACCACCTACGCCCAAACCCGCGACAGGGCGGAAATCAACATCCAGGACCTGACCGCCCTTTCGGTCTTATGTGCCTGGCAGATCGAGAAGCTGCGCGGCGATGTGGACCTGTTTGTCAACTTCATCTCCTTCCAGGAAATGGAGCCCCCTATCGTGCAGAACTACCTGAACCAGGTGGCCCGCCTTAACACCCGCTGGGTGCTCCTTCGCAACATGCGCGAGGGCAAGCAACTGCGCAAAGCCGGCGGCTGGGCCGGTGTCGACGTCCCCATCCGCACGGATGACTACCTGGCCATGCTGCCCGGTTATGAACTGGTGGACCGCAATGTCCATCCCTTCGGCTACCGCACCGTGGACGGTTATCATTCAGAACTCCTCCTGCTGCGCCGAAAAGCATGAAGGCGCGCACAGTGGCCATCATCCCCGCCCGCGGCGGCAGCAAGCGCATCCCGCGCAAAA
>DASWXG010000443.1:0-5539 GCA_036405615.1 Prosthecobacter sp.
CCGCTGTCTGCGGGGTTTTCCTGGTGGCAGGTTATGGGATCGGGAAGTGGGGGCAAGCTCCCACCTGGCTCACTCACAGCCTTTTCGGCATCGCCTTGGTCAGCGGCGGCTGGGATGCTGCCAAGGATGCCTGGGCTAACCTGAAAGTCCGGCGTCTGGACGTGCATTTCCTCATGCTGGCGGTGGCTGCTGGCGCGGTTTCCATTGGAGCCTGGGAGGAGGGGACGCTCCTGCTGTTTTTGTTTTCCACATCGGGGGCTCTTGAACACTTTGTCCTCCACCGGACTCATCGTGAAATCAATGCGCTGACCAAAGCCGCGCCCAAACTGGCGCGAGTCATCCTCCCGGATGGAAAGACCGAAGAACGGCCTGTTGCGTTGCTCAAAGTGGGGGACTTGCTGCAAATCCGCCCCGCAGAACTTTTCCCGGTGGATGGAACGGTCATATCAGGTGAGACGGCAGCGGATGAGTCCACTTTGACGGGGGAGTCTGTGCCGGTGGCCAAAGAAACGGGAGCACCTGTTTTTGGCGGAACCCTGAACCTTTGGGGCCTCGTGCAGATGAAAGTGGACAGGCTGGCATCCCAAAGCGCCCTGGCCAAGATCATCGGCCTGATCCAGACCGCTCAGCACCTGAGGGCACCTAGCGAGCGTTTTACAGACCGTTTTGGCACCGGCTATACGCTGCTAACCCTGGGGGCAGTGGCCGGAATGTTTCTGGTGTGGTGGCTGGCGGCGGGTATTCCAGCCTTTGACAACACGGTCACCGGCAAGTCCGCCTTCTACCGGGCCATGACCCTTTTGGTGGTCATGAGTCCCTGCGCGCTGGTGCTCTCCATCCCGTCTGCCATTCTGGCGGCGATTGCCTGGGGCGCCCGTCGTGGAGTGCTTTTCAGGGGTGGTGCGGCTATCGAGAAGCTTGCCGAGGTGGATGTCATTGCCATGGACAAGACCGGCACCCTGACGGAGGGAAATTTGCGGGTCGCGAAGGTGGAAAGCTTTCCTCCCGGGAATGAGGAGCAGGTGCTGCGCCTGTGTGTTACGCTGGATGCGCACTCCAATCACCCCATCGCCCACGCCATTACCCGGCATGCCAAATCTCAGGGGATCGACGCCGGGGAACTTCATGACTATCAGTCCATCCCTGGCCAGGGGTCCAGGGGCCGGACGGCCTGGGGCGTCACTTATGTGGGGCGGCGCGAATTGATGAATCATGGCGGCTTTTCCGTCTGGCTGAAAGATGTCCCGGATGCACCCCTGGGCTTTTCCGAGGTTTGGGTTCTCAATGAGCAGGCCATGGGCCGCATCTTGCTGAAGGATGAAATCCGAAGCGGCAGCAAGGCGGTGCTGGCACAACTGGCATACGAAAAGGTGAAAACCGTCATGCTGACCGGAGACCGCCGCGCGGCGGCTGTGCAGGTGGCAGAGGAACTGGGGGTGGCGGATGTGCGCGCAGGTTTGCACCCTGAGGACAAGGTGAACGCCATTCGCGACATGACCTCTCAAGGGTGCAAAGTCGCCATGGTGGGAGACGGGGTGAATGATGCCCCCAGCCTGGCTGCCGCCTATGTGAGCATTGCCATGGGCGCACGCGGCAGCGATGCCGCCCTGGAGCAAGCGGACATAGTGCTGATGCAGGACAAAATCGAAAAACTTCTGGCGGCCCGGCACATCAGCCAGCGGACACGGCGCATCATCCGGCAGAACCTGGCCCTGTCTTTGGGGGCGGTCATCACCATGGCCATTGCTTCTCTCTTTGGCGTTGTTCCTCTCACCCTGGGGGTGCTCACCCATGAAGGCAGCACCGTCCTGGTCTGCCTCAACAGTCTGCGCCTGCTGTTTGTCAGGGAGAAAGGAGATGCGGGCCAGAGCTGAATGCCATCAGGTCCCGCTTGGTCCAGTCAGTTCAACTCCACCCGTTCCGGGGTTCCGGCCATGAGTTCAAACAAGGGACCCATGCCGCCGAGAACAGCGCCCCACATGGTGGCGGGCCTTTCCACCGTCAGGATGGTTTTCCGGGCCGGGGTGATGATCCAGGACTTGCGCTTGATCTCCCCTTCGATCTGGCCGCCCGACCAGCCGGAGTATCCTACAAATCCGCGTACTTCATGCCCCATGCTCAATTCATGGATGGCATCTGCCACGGACAGGTGGGTCTGGCAGCGGAGGGTGCCTTTCTTGCGGTTCCAGTGAAGAGAGGCAAAGGCGAGTTTGTCGGTGGCCACCGGGCCTCCAATGTAAACAGACACGTCGCCCAGCGCTCCCAGATCCTGTTCTGGCAGGAGATCGGAAACTTTCTGGTCCAGGGGCCGGTTGAGAACATAACCGAAAGCTCCGTCCTCGGCATTGTGGGCCGCAACGAAGATGACGGTGCGTTTGAAATTGGGATCCCGCATGGAGGGAACGGCCAGCAAAAGATTCCCGGTAAGGTCGGATTCGTCGGGGGTGGTTGGCATGAACTTTCTGACTGCAAGGATAAGGCCAATGTTGCATTTTTACACCGGAATTCGTCGGGGGTGAGACGCTCCGCCGGTTGCCAGATGCCATTCCCCGTCTAGCCTGCGCGCCTTGACCGCCTTGCCTCATCCCGCTTCTTCAGATCCCTGGCCCCGCCGTTTTTTCTGGCTGCTCGCCGGTGTCTTCGTTTTCCGTCTCTGCTTCCTGTTTTTTGCCACGGCTCATCTCGATCTGATCGGCGATGAGGCCTACTATTGGGACTGGGGCCGGCGGCCGGACTGGGGTTATTTCAGCAAGCCGCCCATGATCGGCTGGCTCATGGGGCTGACGGGTCATGCCGAATGGGCGGTGCGTCTGGCTCCGCTGCTGTTTGGCACGGCGACGCTAGTGCTCTTGTTCTCCCTGGCACGCCGTCTTTTTGATTCACGTACGGCTTTCTTCGCGGCGCTTTTGATCCTTTTCACCCCGGGCAACATCGGTCTGAACTTCCTGTTCACCATTGATGCCCCCCTGGTTTTTGCATGGTCACTCGGGCTGCTGCTGTTCTGGCTGGCAGCCGAACGGCCCGGCTGTTTCTGGCGGTGGGGGGCACTCGCCCTGGCAATTGGCTTTGGCACGCTGAGCAAGCAGATGATGCTGGGTTTCCCGGCGCTGATGCTGGCTTTTGCCCTCTTTTCTCCGTCGGACCGCGGCCTGCTGAAGCGTCCCGGTTTCTGGATTTCCATCGTGGTCGGAATGGCCTTCATCACGCCGGTGTTGTGGTGGAACACCCAGCACGAGTGGATCACCCTGGAGCACACCAAGCACCATTTTGATGCCAAAAGCCTCAACTTTGCAGGCTGGTTCGTGCGCACCTTGCAGTTCCCTCTCTTGCAGGCCGCCGTGTATACCCCCGTCACCTATGCGGCCCTTCTGGTGGTTTTGTTCCTTGGGCTGCGCCATTGGCGTCAGATGGACCGGCGGGGGCGCTATCTCCTCCTTTGTTCGGCGCCTGCTTTGCTGGCGTTTTTCGGGCTTTCGATGCGCCAGGCCATCAATCCCAACTGGCCTGCAGTCTTCTACTTGCCAGCCTTCCTCTTGCTTGCTGCCTGGTCTTGTGACCAGTTGCCTTTTTCAGCAGGAAGCTTCTGGAAAAAATGGCCGGTCAGGGTGGGGGCCTTCGTTTTTGTTTTTGTCCATCTGGCCACGCTGGTGGTTTTCACCACGGATCTGAAAACGCATCCCAAGCTGGGAAAACTGCAGGAGCTCTGCGGCTGGTCAGAGACTGGCGTGCAGGCGGGACAATTTTTGGAAAAGGTCCCGCGTCCGTCCAACACCTTTGTGCTTGCCACCGGCTATCGCTACGATGCTGCCCAGCTGGCCTTCAGCATGCCCCAGCACCCCCGGGTTTATCGCTGGGAACGTTCCGGCAAGGTAGAGTCCCAGTATGAGGTCTGGCCCGGCCCTGAGGAACGTTTGGGCGATGATGCGCTCATCTTTCAGAACGGAAAAGAGGAGCCTGGAAACCTGTTCCCGGTGATTTCCCGTCGTTTTGAAAAAGTCGAGCGGATGGGCCGTGTCGAGGTGAAGCTTGGCAAAAAGACACGCGTTTACGATGTCTTCCTCGGTCACAAACTGCTTTCCTGGGACAAGCCCGGCCAAGCCGCCAAACCGTGATGTATTCCTGGGATCTCCAACTTTTGCAGCAGATCAATCATGGCTGGAGCCACCCGGTTCTGGACTGGCTCATGCCTGCCATCTCTGCCGTCAATGCCTGGATTCCCCTGTTCGCCGTGGTGGTGTTACTGGTCTTCTGGCGGGGGGGGCGGAACGGCCGGATCATGCTTCTCTGTGCCGGACTGGCCATCGGCATCGGAGATGGGGTGGTCTCGAACGTTTTGAAAAAAGCCGTGGGCCGGGTGCGTCCTCGTGATGCGGTGGAGGGGCTTGTGGTAAGAGACCTTGCTCCTGGCAGGCCGGACTTTGTGCGCCTTTTCAAGGCCCCCGAACAAAGCCCCAGCAAGCCCCGGAAGGAGACTCGTGGAAAGTCTTTCCCCAGCAGCCACACGGTGAACATGTTCGCCCTGGCCACCGTCATCGCCCTTTTTCACCGCCGTTGGGGGGCCTTCATGTATGGCGTTGCTCTGCTGGTGGCGTTTTCCCGGGTGTATGTGGCCGCTCATTGGCCCAGTGACATCCCTCCCTCCATCGCCATCGGCCTGCTGGTGGGGTGGGGCACGGTTCAGCTGGTCAGGCCTCTGGCAGAACGCTGGTTCCGCCGCCAGCGAGGAACGGGTGAGGCTCCTTAATCGGAAAATACGGGCATGGGCTGCCTTTTGTGGCTCATCTGGCCGACACATCTTGTCCTTCCCCTTGACTGCAAGACGTGCCTTGGTGCGTATGTTCTTCCATCCTGAACTATGCGCCTGTCTGCCTTACTCTGCCTGGCCGTCTCTTCCGTCTTTGCCCAGACGGAAACCGACTACCTTACCAACATCCGCCAGCTGACCTTTGAAGGGCGCCGCGCCGGGGAAGGTTACTTCAATGCGGACGGCTCCAAGATGGTGTTCCAGTCGGAACGCGAAGAGGGGAATCCCTTCTACCAGATCTATCTCATGGATCTGGAAACCGGCGACCAGGAGCGCATCTCACCCGGCATGGGAAAGACCACCTGCGCGTGGATCCATCCAGACGGCAAACGCATCCTCTTCGCCAGCACCCATTCTGACCCAAAATCCAAGGAACTGCAGGACGCGGAATACAAGGACCGCGCAACCACCAAAGTTCGCAAGTATTCCTGGGACTATGATGAGAACTACGACATCTGGGAATACACCCTCGCCGACAAGTCTCTGAAGAACCTCACCCATACCCGAGGTTACGATGCCGAAGGGGCGTGGTCTCCCGACGGGAAAAAGCTGGTGTTTGCCAGCAACCGCGCTGCGTATGATCGCGAGCTTTCAGCCGAGGATGCTGAACGCCTGAAGGTGGACAAGCAGTACTTCATGGACATCTACATCGCCGATGCGGATGGGCAGAATGTGAAGCAGCTCACCGACGTTCCCGGTTATGATGGCGGCAGCTTTTTCAGTGCCGATGGCAAA
>DASWXG010000444.1:0-2938 GCA_036405615.1 Prosthecobacter sp.
ATGCCGTAGGCCTCGCTGACGCCCCAGGGTTCTAGCATGTAAGAGCTGCCCGTCAGCATGCCCCCGTCCAGATAGACCTTGGTGCCGATGATCTGCAGGTCCGTGTTCGGACGGGCCAGCGGGCTGGAGGTGATCTCGCCGAGGGCCTTGTCCGTCGCAGGTCCCAGGCCCATGGCGGGGATGCCCATGGAAACCCGCATGCGCACCGTCAGGTCACCCTTTTTCAGCAGCTCTTCATACAGCGCCGTCTGCGCCGGGCTTGAGTCGCGGTCCGCCACGGTGGTGAGGCCCACACTGTTGTAGTCCAGAAACAGATCGCGCGTCCGCTTATACCGGTCCTCTGCCGTGGGCGTGCGCACCACGCTGCGCGCAGACAGTTTCGGGCTGAAACTGCGCAGCAAACCCGTGGGTTCGCCCGAAGCATCTTTTTCGATCTTGGCCGCGCTCCCCTTGGGCAGTTCAAAGTGGCGGTCAATGCCGGCCAGCTTCAGCGCTGCGGTGTTCAGCATGGAGTCCGGGCCGGTGGAAAACACCACCGGGTTCTCCGGAGCCACCGTGTCCAGCTCTGCGCGTGTGGGGTAACGCTTCTCCGCAAGCCGGGTGATGAACACCTGCCGCACACCGATGAGATCTCCCGGCTTGGAAACCTTCACCCGCGCGGAGAGATAGGCCAGCACATCGGCAATGTTTTCCATGGTGGGAATCTCATGGTCAAACTCGATCATCGCGGCGGAGCCCGGATGCACATGAGAGTCCATCAGGCCCGGCATCAGCGTCTTGCCGCCCAGGTCCAGAAGCTTCGTGCCCTCCCCCTTCAGCTTCAGGATTTCATCGTCCGTCCCCACGGCCAGGATGCGTCCGTTTTCCACCGCCACCGCTTCAGCCAGGGTGAAAGCAGCATCCAGGGTGATGACTTTTCCGTGGTGGAGAATCATCTCCGGCGCGGCTTGCAAACTCATGAAAGAGGTGACCACACCGACACCCAGGCCCAGGCAAAGAACGGCTGAAAAGTGCATGGCCTACCAACGCGCACCGGCCGCAGTTTTATGCGGTCCTTTCACCGTAAAACAACTGCGCGCTTGATCTCCGCTGCGGCGTCACCCTAGGCTGGTCATTCCATGAAAAAGCGTTTTCTGCTCCCTCTCCTTGGCCTCGTCACCTCTACCGCGATCACTTTCGCAGCTGAACCCGTGCCCGAGTTTAAAGGAGGCATCGAGCGCCAGGACCCGGCTCTGGACAAGCTGATTGCGCCGGATGCCAAAATCGAAATCCTGGCCACCGGTTTTAACTGGTCTGAAGGCCCCGTGTGGAAGGACGGCCAGCTTCTGTTTTCCGACGTGCCGGAAAACACCGTCTTCCGCTGGAAGGAGGGGGACAAAAGCGCCTCCATCTCCCTGAAACCCAGCGGCAGCCTGGACGGCACAGGTCAGGGCTCCAACGGACTGGCCGTGGATGCGAAGGGCAGCCTCATCCTCTGCCAGCATGGCGAACGCCGCATCGCCCGCCTGGAGAAGGACGGCAGCTTCACCACCCTGGCGGACAGGTATAACGGCAAGCGTTTCAACAGCCCCAATGACCTCGTCATCGCCAAAAGCGGTGCTCTTTTCTTCACTGACCCGCCTTATGGCATGAAAAAAGGCACCGAGCCGGACGCGCCCTACCACGGCATCTACCGCCTGGACGCGGACGGCAAAGTCAGCCTCATCATCGAGGACATCCGCTGGCCCAACGGCATTGACCTCAGCCCGGATGAGAAGACCCTCTACATCGCCGTCTCGGACAAGGACAACAACCGCATCATGGCCTATGACCTCCAGCCGGACGGCAGCGTGAAAAACGGCCGCGTCTTCTTCAATGCCCAGCCGCTGAGATCTGCGGAGCGCAAAGGCGGCTGCGACGGCATGAAGGTGGACAGCCACGGCAACATCTGGACCACCGGGCCCGGCGGAGTGCTCATCATCAGCCCCGAAGGCAAACACCTCGGCACCATCCTCACCGGCCAGAACACCGGCAACTGCGCCTGGGGCGGCCCGGAAAAGGACTTCATGTATGTCACGGCCGACATGTTCCTGCTCCGCGTGAAAACCCTGACCCAGAGCCGCTGAACGGCCAGACAGGGCCGGGAATAGTTACTTTGATGACGTCTTTGCGCGCAATTGCGTCAAAGCCTGCGCGCTGCTGCAAGCGGCCCGGAGAGGAGGACGTACCTCCTCTTCCTGCACGTGAAGCCGCTCTTTTGCCTCCCTGTCCTTTTCATCGCCCCCGGCGTTTTTGCCGCGGCCAGCCTTTCGTTTGAAAAGGACATCCGGCCCATCCTCAAGGCCCATTGTTTCCACTGCCACGGCGAAGACGGCCACAGCAAGGGCGACCTGGATGTGCGCCTGAAACGCTTCCTGGAAAAAGGCGGCGAGTCCGGCCCCTCCATCGTCCCCGGCAGGCCGCATGAAAGCCTGCTGCTGGAAGTCGTAAAAAACGGCGAGATGCCGAAGGCCGACAAAAAGCTGAAGCCGGAAGAGATCGCCCTCATCGAGCAATGGATCGCCCAGGGGGCCAAAACCTTGCGCCCGGAACCGGAGAAGATCACCGGACCGGTCATCACGGAAGAAGAGCGCGCCTGGTGGTCCTTCCAGCCCATCCGCCGGCCCCAAGTTCCCGCGCTGAAAGGCCCCGGAAATGCCGTGGATGCCTTTGTGCATCAGACACTCGCCAAAGCCCGCCTCTCCCCTTCCCCGGAAGCCGGGCGCGCCACGCTCATCCGCCGTGCGTACTTCGATCTCACCGGCTTGCCGCCCACCGCCGCACAGGTGCAGGCCTTTGTGCAGGACACACGGCCAGACGCCTATGCGCGCCTGGTCGATGACCTCCTGCAGTCCCCCCGCTACGGCGAACGCTGGGGCCGCCACTGGCTGGATGTTGTGGGCTATGCCGACAGTGAAGG
>DASWXG010000445.1:0-2633 GCA_036405615.1 Prosthecobacter sp.
CCCCACTCTCTTGCGCCTGGGCCTTGGCGTGGCAGTCCTGGCCGTTGTGGGGTGCAGCACCAGCCCCGCCGACGTGCCGCCTCCCAATAAACCACGTCACACCGGGCTGAACCATTCAGACGTCCTGGGAACGAATGCCACCAGGTGGCCGGAGCAAGTGGTGAGCGGTCAGCCCCAGGGCCTGCTCTTTCGTGCCCACGGTTCGGAGCCTGCGCACGCCACCGTGCTCTGCCTGCATGGCATCCAGACGCATGCCGCATGGTTTGCGCCCCTGGCCAGGGAGCTCACGCGGCAGGGTGTCAACGTTATTGCTGTGGACCGCCGGGGCAGCGGCATGAACAGCGGCCCCGGATTCCTGCCGGCGGATGCCGAAAGCGTCCAGCAGCTGCTCGACGACCTTGACCTCCAGATGCGGGAGGCCGCCAGACTGCGCGCGCCGGTTTACCTTGCAGGCACCTCCTGGGCCTCCAACGTCGCCGCCGTGTACTCGCTGCGGCGGAGGGATGCGGCCACGCAGCCTGCCGGCATCATTCAACTGGTGCCTGCCACGCAGAGCTTTTTTGAAAGCTTCTTTAGAACGCGGGTCGTCCTGCCCCTGGCGGTTCTCTTCAAGCCACAGGGAAGAAAAAAGGTTCCGTTTGAGCCGGGCCACTATCAGGCTGGTGACAAGCAGCCGGACGCGGTCACCGGTCAGCCGCCAGCGCCCCGTGGCATCGACCATTCCAAGGTCGTGCTGCATCATGAAGATCCGCGGCTGACCACCCTTCTCAAAACGGACACTGACAACCAGGCGCTGGTGCAGGCGCCCACTTACCGTCTGCTCCACGCCGGGTTGAAACTTGGCCGCGAGTGGAGCTCCTCTGCCCAGGGCAAAAATTTGCAGGTGCCCATGCTCCTCATCGTTGCTGACCGCGACCAGATCATGAACAACCACAAGGCCTGGCTGGCCGCCGAGCGTCGCACTCGCGCCTGGCCTGGCCAATTGACGGTGAAGCACCTGCCGGAGGCCGGTCACGGCGCGCAGATCACCGCCGCGTCGGCACTCGCCGGTCACATTGCCCGCTGGATCACCCAGGAGGGCGCCCGGTCAGCAGCCAGACCATGAGCATCTTTCTCAGCCAGCCATGTTCGAAGACATCCAGATCACCCACTCTCATGCACGCCAAACATCTGCTCCTTGCCCTGCTTGCCATCACTGCGGGCTCTCCTTTCGTCCGGCTGGCTGCTGAGGAGTCGGGCAGTCTTCTTCTGAAATTGGAGGAGGCAAAGTTTCCCAAGAAGGAAGACACCAAGCCGGAGCGGAAAAAGTTTCGCGACGGCCTTTCGGGCATTGCCTTTGCAGGAGATGGCCAGGTGATGTTTCTCGCTTGTGACGAAACGGTGGACGAGGCCCCCAGTTTGGAACAGCTCACCCGCCAGTCGGCTGACAGCTATGGCCAACATCAAAGCCTGCTCATCTCCGACTTCATACCGCTGATCAGCAGCGAGAAGGATGAGGACGGACGCATCAAGGAGATCGACATGGAGGCCTTGGCCGTGAGCGACGATCAGTATCTCTGGCTCATCGGCTCCCATGGCGGCAACCGGAAGGAGGCCAAAGAGGATAAGAAGCTCAAAAAAAACCTCGAGCGGCTGGCCTTGGTGGATGAGGGACCAAACCGCCTGTTTATCGGCCGGATTCCGTTGGTCAAGAATGAAACGACAGGCGTCAGGCTGGTGGCTGTGGATGGCAAGCGCAAGGCGGGCCGGTTGACAGACGCCAGCCCCGGCTGGGATATATTCAGCCTGCTGAAAAACGAAGACCCGCTCAAGGATGATGAGCATTTTGGCCGCTTCTTCAAAAGGGTGAATGGCGCCGCGAAGCCCGTGCTGCCCAGCAAGGACAATGGCTTCGACATCGAAGGCATGGCCGTGGTGGGAAATCGCGTGTTTCTTGGCCTGCGCGGCCCGGTCCTGCGTGGCATGGCCTGCATTCTGGAGATCCGTATCAAGGACAACGAGGACGGCAGCCTGAAGCTCGACGTGTTAAATGGCGGATTCTACATCAAGCATTTTGTGGACCTGGGTGGCCTCGGCATTCGTGACCTGCATCTCGACACCGACCGCAACAATCTTTGGATCCTCAGCGGCCCGACCATGGCGCTGGATGGTCCCACCAATCTCAGGCTGTGGAAGGGGGCCATCACCACCATGGGCAAGGAACACTCCGTCACGTTTGGGGACAAAGAGAACATCACCGAAATGACCGGGCAGGCGAAGCGCTGGGAAGCCTTCATCGACTTTGGCACTCCCCCCAGCCGGGACCACCCCGAGGGCATTGCCCTTTTTCCCGGACCCGCTGGCCAGCCCAGAAAGATGGTCATCCTCTACGACGGTGTCGACGAAAACCACACCGACGGGACTGCCACCAACGCAAAGGCGGACCTGCTTTCGCTGCCTTGAGCGGCCCAACCCTCTAGGCTGGTCAAGCCCTTCGCCGCTGCCTTCTCGCTGCCAGCGCCCCAAGAGCCAGCGCTACCAGCAACGCCTTCGACGGCTCCGGCACGATGATGGCAATGGTCCCATTCATGGTGAAGTTGCCAATATCCCAGTAGTACCCCGAGCCGGAGATGTCCGGCAGGTCCAGGCCGGGG
>DASWXG010000446.1:0-1691 GCA_036405615.1 Prosthecobacter sp.
GGGGACGTTCAGAAAGTCTGCCTTGTATCCCTGGCGGTTGGAGTAGTTGTCGTCGTGCCAGGGCTCGCGCATGGCCTCCTGCGCATCCGCTCCGGCCAGTGTCTCAGCGCCGGGTTTGACCTCTGCGCCCACGATGGTTCCGGCGCCGATTGAGATGGTGATGCGGATGGGGATATCCATGGTAAGGGTGTTGCCCTGCACAGATGAAAGCGCGGCGTCGGGTGGGTTCATGGCTGGTCTGGTGGCGGGAGCAGGATGTGCGGCTGCAGCGGTTGTGTCAGGAAGTGCCTCCCTGGCGTCGGCATCGCGCCACCAGTCGGCCCAGTCGGTGGCATCCGCCCGTGGTGTGCCTGAGAAGCTTACTCCGGCATCGACCACCCGCTGATCGCGGGCGAGCTCAGAGCAGGGCACGGCGAAGTTCTGCTCATGGTACAGACCGCCGAAGTGCAGGGCCAGCACCGTACCAGTGGCCAGGTCAATGAGGGCAGAGCCAGAATTGCCTCCCAAGGTGGAGCAGTCGTGGGTGGCGGCATTCACCAGTTTTTGGAAGCTGCCTGTTTGCATGCCTCCTTGAAGCAGGCCTGGCTGGAGGCGCTTGACGCCGAAGCGACTGTTGAACAGCGTGTTTTGGACTCCAGCGGGATTGCGCCCATCAAACGCCGGGTAACCGATGACCGCGATTTCACGTCCAATCAGGTCACGTCCGTCCTCCTGGGACAGCATCAAAGCCGGCACCGATGGATCCAGGCCGTCCACCTGCAGTAATGCCATGTCCCAGAAAGGATGGATCATGACGACCTTCAGCACTTTGAGGACGCGTCCGCTGTCGGCAGCCTGACGATGCTCCTTGAGAAAATCGATGCCTGCGCTGGCGCCGTTCTTGAACTTCAGGTGGCGCGTGCCCAGACCCGTTGTGAAGATCTCCGCAACATGGCGGTTTGTCATGATCAAGTCTTTCCCCACGCAGAAGCCGGTGCCGCCGTAAGGAATGCTGCTTCCAGGCAGCTCAATGCGACCAACGGCGGGGATGGCGGCCTTCAAACGTCCGGCAATTTCCGGATTGCTGGAAAGGTGGGTCCAAAGGGGATGCACGCTGTCGAACCCCCCGTTGATGATGTCAATTGCCGGCCGCAGATCTTCATTGATGATGGCCTCCAAACCGCTCTGCTCCGCCATGGAGGGGAGGATGTTGCGTTCAAGCGCCTCCAGGCCGCTTTCTGCCGCGCTGGTGGTCGGCGTGGTGACGCTTTCGAGTCCAAATACCTCGAGCTGGGGGCCTGGCCGCGACGGCAATTTGGTTTGGATGTCATGGCGGAGGCCCTCAAGCCCACCATGCCCCCTGGCGAGAAGTTCCACGTACTTTTTCAGTTTGGCGGGATCTTGCATAAACGGAGAGGTTAGATTCGGAGCCTAGGCTGAAATATTCGAAAGGAATATTCAATGCAGATTTTGATTATGTTAATCGATTTATGCTTTGATTGGGGGTTTGACGAGAACGCCAGCAGGCAGGTGATTGCCTGGCGGAAAGGATTGGAAAAAGCAGCGTCCCGACAGGGCGCGGCGTGAAGCCACAATGCAACGCTGCCTGCCTCACTCACTCCTGGCGTGCGCCTGGGCCGCCGAGTTTCAGGATCTCCAGTTTCTTCCCCACCTTATGGCGCTGCACTTCCTGGCCGCCACGGGCAGGGCGG
>DASWXG010000447.1:0-7625 GCA_036405615.1 Prosthecobacter sp.
AGGCAGGCAGCGATTTTCAGCGCTTCCCCTTCTTGCCTTTGCTCGCACCGGCCTGAGGTTTGCCCGTGCCCACATTGTCGAACCAGCGCGGGCCTTTCGGCGCAGATGGCTCGTTCTTCTTGCGGGAGGGTTTTCCATGCGAGGGCTTTTTGCCATGGGTGGCACCCTGCTGAAAATCATCGGAATCCCGGGGACGCCCCTTAGCCTTCCCGGCCTTGGATGCAGAGGACTCAAAGTCAAACTCAGGCTGTCCCGGCAGCGGACCACGTTTGCCCTGGCGGGCAGGCGGACGTGATTCAAAAGACGGCCCGGCCTTGGAAGGGTGGTTTCCCCGGGAGGGAGGCGCGGAAAAGCGGTCTTCCGCAGCAGCGCGGCGGTCATGTCCTTTCCATGACCGCTCCTGACCTGCATCCGGACCAGCACCCCGCTTTTCTTTAGCACCTTTAAAGTTAGGCCGCTCAGCACGTGCCCGTGATTCAAACGCGGGTTTTCCACCTTTGGCTTTCAGGCCTTTGCCAGTGGCAGCACGTTCCTGGCGGCTCTCCCTCACCGGTTCCTGGACAAGCTGGAAGTCCACCTGCTTCTTGAAACGGTCCAGCTTGTAAATCTGCACCGTCACCCGGTCTCCCAGCTTGATCACACGGCGGGTATGACGTCCCACCAGATAGTTGCGCACGGGTTCCAGCATGTAGAAATCATCCTGCAGGGAGGAAAGCGGGACCACGCCACTGAGGCCGAGGTCCTGCACATCCACAAAGAAACCGAAGTTGCGGGTGTCCGTCACCAGGGCCGGATACGCCACGGGATTTCCGGACTCCAGCTGCGCTTCCAGGTAGGCGTAGAGCTTCACCTCTTTGCTGTCGCGTTCGGCATCCGCCGAGTTCTTTTCCGTCTCCGTGATGTGCTCAGCCATCTGTTTCATGGCGGCGATGGTGGGTTCGTTTTTGTCGAACAGCGCCCGGTGCACCACAAGATCCGCATAACGGCGGATGGGGGAGGTGAAGTGGGCATACTTGGTCTTGGCCAGCCCGTAGTGTCCCAGGGGTTCCACGGAATAACGGGCGCGCATGAGCGAGCGCAGGAACCCGATTTTCAACGCCGCCCCGATGGGCAGCTCACCGAGCCGGGCAAGCAGCTTTTGTACTTCAGGACGATGAGTCAGGTCACCACAGGGAATGCGGTGGCTGAGCACGTCATCACGGTACTCCTGGAGTTTCTTCTCCTTCGGAGCCTCATGAATGCGGTAAACCGCCGGACGGTTGCGCTTCATCAGGTCCGCCGCCACGGCTTCATTCGCCAGCAGCATGAACTCTTCGATGAGCTGGTGGGAGACATCGTTCTCCATGCGCTCAATGCGCAACACCTTCCCTTGCTCATCCAGACGGATTTTGTTTTCCGGAAAATCCAGGTCCAGCGAGCCGTTGTCAAAACGCGCCTTGCGGATGAGCTGGGCCACGCGATGAGCATCGTGCAGCATGGACTCGATTTCGTCCTTCGGGGTTCCCTCAATGACACGAAGCGCCTCCTGATAAGTGAACCGGCGCTTCGAATGAATCACCGCCGGGTAGAACTTCGCCGTGATCACATCCCCGTTTCTGGACAGTGTAAATTCCACACATTTGGTTAACCGGTCCAGATGGGGCTTCAGCGAGCAAAGCTCGTTGCTAAGAGCCTCCGGCAGCATGGGGATGACGCGGTCCACCAGGTAGGTGGAGTTTCCGCGCCTGCGGGCCTCCTCATCCAGCGGGCTTCCAGGGCGCACGTAATGAGATACATCGGCAATGTGGACCCAGAGCTTCCACTTCCCGCTGGGGGCAGGCTGGATGCAGATGGCGTCGTCAAAGTCGCGGGCATCATCCGGGTCAATCGTGATGACGTTGTGGCCGCGGCAGTCCACACGGCCCGCGCATTCCTCTGCGCTGGGCTGGTTGTCAGGACGGGATTTCGCGATGGTGTTGGCTTCGTCCAGCACCTCCTTGGGGAAATGCAGAGGCAGGTCGTAGTGACGCAGTACCGAAAGCATGTCCACGCCCTCGGCATCGGGTGCGCCCAGAACTTCGATGACCTCGCCTTCCGGCGGAGTCTGGCGGTTCTCCCAGGCCATGAGTTCAACCACAACCTTGTCTCCCGGATTGACGAAACGCCCCACATCACGAGGGGGTGGCACGAAGATGTTCTGCGGGATGCGCGGATCATCCGGAATGACATAAAGGAACTGTTTGCTGCGCTGGAGCGTGCCTACGAACTGCTTGCGCTTGCGCTCAAGGATGCGCACGACCGAGCCAGAGTTCGTGTCTGGCGAGGCGTGGCGGAGACCGGTGGGGCGGACATCCCGGCGGACCAGCACACGGTCGCCATGCAGGGCCGTGGAGGTGTTGCTTTCAGAGATGCTGATTTCTCCAATACCGGCTTCATCCGGCTGCACAAAACCGCGGCCGCCGCGGGTGATCTGGATCACGCCCGGGACAAGATCCGCCTCGCGCGACTGGATGTAACGGTTGCCTTTGGTCCGGACGATGAGTCCCTGTTTGACGAGGTCGGACAGCACAGCCTGCAGCTCTTGCTGACGGGCGGGTTTCAGGCGCAGCTGGCTCAGCAGCTCGGGCACATTGGAAGGCACATACTCGGACTCTCCGAGCAATTTCAGAATTTTCGATTCCATAAAAGGAGGCTACACAAAATCCCCGCCCGGCGTCACCTTTGTTTGTGGGTGACTGCGTCCGCAGCGGACAATTCAGCGTTTGTTTCTTGGGGTATTAACGTATTGATATCGAATGAACCCGAGAGCCTATCGTTTCCAGCTTAACGGTGTGCGCGGCCTTCCGGCCGTGCTGCCGCTGCTATTCATGGCGGTTCTCGCCATCGGGGTCATTGCATTGCTTGTTTTTGTCGGCCTCGCCGTTGCTGTGGTGGGCCTTTCAGTTTCCGCCTGCGCCGCGCTTTATTACGCCATCCGTCGCAAACTGACGGGCCATAGTCGCTCATCTCCGCTGCGGGATCAAGTGCATCGTGAAAATCCTTCGCCTCATGACATCAAGGTGATCGAGGTGGAAGCCGTCCGCGTAGATCGCGACTAGGCCATCCGGAAAGCCTAACGAACACTTTAACACTTGATGTGGACCGATCAGGGCGCAGTTGCCTCTTTGTCTGTGCCTTTGGGAGTTGGCACCTCACCGTTCTTGCCCCCTGGCTTTGGAGAAGGTGAAGGCTCTGTTTTGACCTGCGCAGCAGGCTTCGGTACAGGCACGGCCTTGGGCGGATGACGGTCCGCCTCCATCCACTGCTGCACGGAGGACCAGAAGACTTCTGTGGGCAGGGCGAAGGTGGTGACACGATCCACACGGGCGATGTTCACCGCCACAGCTTTGCCCTCCAGGTCCAGCAGCGGGCTCCCCATATCCACGGGATTCAGGGGAAGGTCATGCTGCAACACCTCGGCAAAGTTGTCAGTGCGGATGGAGATGCCGCCATTGGCAAAGTCTTCGCCATCCCAGTTCGCCAGCACCTTGGTACGGCTGGCAAGGCGCACGCGCAGGCTGCCGTTCTGCTCATTGCGCTTGTACTTCACCTCAATCTCCTCGCCGGGCTGGCGGTTGGAGATGATCTCGTTCACACGGCGGAAATCGCTCACGGTCTCGCCCGCCAGTTGCAGCATGATGTCTCCGGCCTGAAGACCCGCAGCCTCAGCCGGGCTTTCTTCCGCAACCCCCAAGATGCGCACCCCTTTGCCTTTGGCATTGCCGGGATGGTTGTCCATGCGCACGCCAATGGCCGCACCAAAGCCCTTGATCGGCCTGCGCTTCGCGCTGACAACCCCGATCTTCATGGTCTGCCCGCGTGCGGGCGCGGCGAGCCACTGGCCAAAGGAGAGATGCTTGGAGGGATCGAAAGTCAGCGGAGTCACAGGAGCCTCCGGGCGGATCGCCTGCCCGAGCACCAGATCATAACGCACATCCCGGCGGACCTCGCGGACACGCGCCTCAGAACCTGCCCATTTCACCAAGCACTCGTTCAGTCGCGGGACTTCGCTCGCTTTGGTGATGAAGTACCCTTCCTTGCCCACCCAGGTGGCCGTTGCCAAAGGTTTTTTGCCCTTGTCGCAGATAAGGCCCACCGAGCTCGCGATCCGCTTTTCCAAATCTGTCAGCGGGGCCAGAGTCGCCTTGCCATTCGTCATCTCATCCGGCGTCAGCGGAGCTTTCAGCTCTGCGGAAACAGTCTGCGCGAGCAGCAAGAACGGCAGGATCAAGAGGGATGAAAGGAAACGGGGCTTCATGGCTCATCCCTCGTCTTTGGGTTTCATGCCCAGTTTCACAGTGACTTCCCGCTCACGGTCCGCTGTGCGCAGTTTGAGATGGACTTCTTCGCCAGCAGCCCGCAGCCGCACCGCGTGCATGAACTGCGGCAGCCCGGTGACCACTTCGCCATCCAGGGTGAGAATGATGTCGCCCGCTTTAAAACCCGCCTTTTCGGAAGGAGAACCGGCGACCACCTCCACCACCTCGAGCGCGCCTTTGTCATTCATTTCCGTGGCCACGCCCAGATAACCGCCGCTGCCGGTGCCCCAGGTATTGATCACCAGGCTGCCTTTCATGGCATCCCAGGAGCGGAGGAAGGGGGCCATGGAAACATGCATGTTCTCATTCCGGTCCTCCCAGATGAGGCTGTGAATGCCGATGACCTCCCCCTGCAGGTTGAACAAAGGGCCGCCCGAATCTCCGCCCATGAGCACGCAGTCAGTCTGCAGGGAGTTCGCCGTTTGTTTGACGATGCGTCCCACCCGCAGCACCACACCGCGCTTCTGGTCAAAGCCGCCCGGATGCCCGAGGGCAAAGCACCATTCACCGGGCTGTGCCCTGGCCACTTTGCGGGAAACCTTGACGTAGGGCCACTTCCGGTCGCTGTCATTCAGCTGCATCAGCGCGGCATCCGTCGTCTTGTCCAGGCCCAGGGTCGTTCCTTTCACCACCGTGCCGTCTTCCAGAATGACTCTCAATTCGCGGCCGGGATTTTCAGCCACATGCGCGGCGGTGAGCACCAGACCATCCTCGCTCATGATGACGCCGCTGGCCGTTCCATCGCCGGTGAAGATGGCCACCACGGCGGGTTTCACCTGCGGCAGCAGGCCTTGCACCTGCTTTTGCAGTTCCAAAAAAGGAGCTGAAGCCAGAGGGGCCGTGCCCTCGACCGCCATGCCTGACGAAACCAAAAGCGGGACATGCAACAGCATGCCAAGCAGTCTGGGCAGGAACGCGATTCTCATGTAGGTCCAAATCTAACGTGCAAGACGGCCAAAATTCTCCTTATTTTCGTAGCGACAATCAAGCCAAGTCTTCCGGCCCTTCTCTCCCGCCCGTCGTCCATCCCCCCGGAAAAGGCCAGAATACCTGCGCCGGTTCCTGCGTCCAAAGCCTTCCATGAAACAAACGCCCCCTGCCCCGCACCGCGCCCCCAAACGTGTTTCGCGCTGGCGCGGCCTGTGGCGGGCCCTGCTCCTGCTGGTGCTTTTAGGCGGTCTGGCGTTGACGCTGGCGGTCGCGGGGGTCGTGGCCTACTACTCCCACCTGGCGATGCAGTATGATCTGACCAAGCTGGGTGAAATGCCGGAACGCACCGTCGTGCTGGATGCCCAGGGAGAAATGCTCGGCCGCATGCACGGCGAAAACCGCATTGTCGTTCCGCTGAGCCAGATCTCTCCGCATTTCGTCAAGGCCTTGCTCGCCCGCGAGGACTCCCGTTTCTACAACCACAACGGCATTGACTACATTGGTGTGGCTCGCGCCGCGCTGCGTAACCTGAAGGATCGCAAAGTGGTCCAGGGCGCCAGTACCCTGACCATGCAGCTGGCCCGCAACAGCTATCCGGATCTCAACGACCGCAGCTTTCACCGCAAGCTTCTGGAGATGATGCTGGCCCGCCGCATCGAGCGCATGTGGACGAAGGACCAGATTCTGGAGCACTACGTCAACCGCATTTTCTTCGGCACCAACCTCTACGGCATCCAGCGCGCCAGCCAGGTTTACTTTGGCAAACACGCCAGCCAGCTCAGCCTGAGCGAGGCCGCCCTCATCGCCGGCATCATCCGCAGCCCGGTGCGTTTCTCCCCCTTCCGGAACTTTGAAGGAGCACTGAAAGAGCGGGACGACGTGCTGAAGCGCATGCTGTCCATCAGCTCCATCACCGCCGAAGAGGAGCTTGCAGCCCGCTATGCGGACATCGCCCTGCATGCCCAGCCAGCCTTTCAGAACCAGGGCGGTTATGCGCTTGACGCCGTTCGCCGGGACCTTGACCGGATCCTGGAAAACCACGAAATCGAGGACGGAGGCCTCATAGTTTACACCACGCTGAACCAGGAACTGCAGACCCTGGCTGAACAGTCCGTGGAAAAACGTCTGGCCGCCGTGGAGAAAATCTCCGGCTACCGGCACATCACCAAAGCCGCCTTCGACACCACCTGGGACGGGGTCCAGGAAGTGCCCTCCACCCCGTATTTGCAGGGTGCCATGGCGATCCTGGACAACGAAACTGGCGGCATTCTGGCGCTGGTCGGCGGTCGCGACTACCGCCAGAGCAAGTACAACCGCGCCACTCAGGGCCAGCGGCAGATCGGCTCCACGGTGAAACCTTTTGTCTATGCCACCGCCATCGCCAGCGGCTTCATGCCCGGCACCTACATTGATGACGCCCCCATCCAGCCCGGGGAGATCGAAGGAGCAGACCCGGCCTGGTCGCCCCAGAACAGCGACGGCAAGTTCACCGGCCAGCAAACTTTGACGACAGGCCTGGTGCAGAGCCGGAACACCATGACCATCCGCGTGGGCAACTACGCCGGGCTGGACCGCGTGCTGCACGTACTGGGGGATGCCGGCATCGGCGAAAGCGCGGCGCGCACGCCCCAGGTGTTCATCGGCAACCTCGGCGGCAACCCGCGAGAGCTGGCAAGCGCCTTCAGCATCTTCCCCAACAACGGAGTGCGCCGCCGGCCCTTCCTGATCGACAAGATCACCGACAAAGCCGGCAACATTCTTTACAGCACCAGCATGCTGGAATCCGACGTGCTCAATTCCGGCGTCGCCTACGTGATGCGGCGCATCCTCGGCCAGGTGATGGACCGCGGCACGGCCGCCAGTGTGCGCAGCGAGCACAAGTTCAAAGACCCCGCAGGGGGCAAAACCGGCACCACCAATGATTACAAGGATGCCTGGTTCGCAGGTTACACGGACCGCGTCACTTGTGCTGTGTGGGTGGGTCTGGACAAACCTCAGACCATCATGGACCAGGGCTACGGTGCCCGTCTCGCCATCCCCATCTGGGCTGACACCGTCAAAAAAGCCACGGAGCTGGGCTACATCCCTGCAGGTCCGCGCGAAGAACCCCAGCTCGCCTCCGTGCAGCTGTGCCACCTGAGCAGCCAGCTGGCGACACCCGCCTGCCAGGCCAGCGGCACCGCGTATGAGGACAAGCTGCCGTTTGACCTCGTGCCCCAAGGCTACTGCAACGCCCACCAGGGTGTGATCGCCAGTCCCTATCCCATGGAAGAACGTCCCCGCCCGCGAGGAGGCGGCCTGTTTGACCGCATCCGGGGCTGGTTCCGCTAAGACGGCTTACCAGCACAGCCCTTCATA
>DASWXG010000448.1:0-12383 GCA_036405615.1 Prosthecobacter sp.
ACAAGGAGTTCACGGTGGATCTGGATGCTGCGGTGCGCCAGTTCGGCCTGGGTTACACGGGGACGTTCAAGATCCGCTTCAATCACTATGATGACACGGCTGTCGCCAGCGACGGCTTTGCCTTTGATGACATCTCCGTCACCGCACGGCAAAAGGCCCTGGTGGCCCTGCAACTGCCGGATGAAGTCGCCGAGGGAGGCTCCGCAACCGGTGCGTTGAGGCTGGAGTCCGCACGCGCAACTGACACGGTGGTGACGCTGGCCAGCGACCGCTCTGCACGCCTGCTGCTGCCGGCGGCGGTGACCATCCCTGCAGGCAGTGTGGGGCCGGTCTCGTTCACCCTGGCGCTGGCAGAAGACAGCCTGCTGACGGGGCCGCTGACGGCGGATGTACAGGCGACCATGCCGGGGTACAAACCCCAGACGGCCTCTGTGCGCCTGCTGGACAATGAACTGCCTTCTCCCATGCAGCTTTCCTTCTCCGGGCCGCTGGTGGAGGGGGGCGGCAGTGTGGAAGGTGTGCTGCGCATGACGGTGCCTCCTGTGTTCGCGGTGACGGCGCAACTGGCCTACTCATCCGTCGCAACCGTCAACGGGCCGACGAGCGTGTTCATTCCGGCGGGTGCCAGCCAGGTGACGTTTCAGGTCTCGCTGCCGCAAAACGAAATCATACTGGAGCCTGACGTGGTGGTCTCGGCGGTGATCAACAGTGGGGTCACGCACCAGACCTTGCCGGTGATGGACAATGACCGGGATCAGGGGCTCGATCTTGCAAGATACCCAATTGTTCTGGAGTCCAGACCATCCGCGCAGATATGGGTGACCCTGACTTGGGGCAAAGTGGCGGGACGGCCGATCACCGTGTGGCTTTCCAGTTCCGATCCTGCATCGCTGAAGGTGTCTCCAACGGTGGTCATCCCTGCCGGGGCGAACGGCGTGCGCTGCACATGGGGGCCGGTGGACAATCTGCTGCAGGATGGCTCGCGTGATGTGACCCTGACCGTCAAAGCTACAGGTCTGCCGACACGGGGCTTTACCACGACCGTGCAGGATGATGAGCTGCATCATCTGGCGATCATAACCAACCTTGCTACGCAGAACATCCAGACCCCGTTCAATGTGCAGCTCCGGGCCCAGACGATCGACAACACCAACGCGGCCTTCCATGAGCCTCTGGTGCTGACGGCCGTTGCCGATGGGGTGACTCTGCCATCGACGCTGACCTCCTCGGTCTCTCCGGTGCGTTTCGAATACGGCCAGTTCCAGGGCACAGTGACCCTTCCGGTGGCTGCCCGGAACGTGATGCTCAAGGTGGAGGCTGGAGGGCTTGCGGCCACCAGCAACAGCTTTGACGTGGCCGGGCCGGCTGTGCGGCTGGTGTGGGGAAAGCTGGCGGTAAATGAGATGTCCAGCGCGCCTGTGAACGTGACCCTCATGGGGCAGGATGCCAACGGTGCGGCCCCGGCCCCGGTGGCTGGTACGGCTTCGCTCAGTCTGGCACCCGTGATGTCGTCCGCGCATACGGTGGGCAGCAGCAGTGTGTCCAGCAGCGCTGCGCTGGACCGCTCCCAGTCAGATTTCCGGACGCAGATTCTCTATCGCAACCTGGAGATGGGCGCAGCGCGGAAGATTGGCTCACTGGCGCTGAATGCCCAGTCCGGCTCAACATCTGCCTACAACAACCTGACGGTGCGGATGAAGCACACCTCCAAACAGAGCCTGGATGGCAGCCTGACCTGGGACAATGCCGGGTGGGTGACGGTCTGGTCAGGCAACCGGACCTTTGGCTCGGCGGGGTGGAACACCCTCCCTTTGACCACGCCCTTTGAATACAACGGATCCGACAGCCTGCTGGTGGAGATCAGCTCGGACAACAGTTCCGCCAGCGGTTCTGTGATGCTGTGGAGCGATACGACCGGGCAGGATGTCACGGTGGTCTCGGCCGCTGCGAGCACGGGAGGAGCACCCACCGGGTGGAGCGGCAGTGCGCCCGCCTTGCGGTTTCTCCCCGTGCGGCCCCAGATCCGTTTCATGACAGCTCCGCCTGCGGTGACGGTAAGCCCTGTGGCAACGGGGGCCTTCGACAGCCTGGGCGTCTGGAGCGGCCAGGTCCGCGTCTACGGGACGCCGCCTTTGTCGGTGCGGCTGCAGGCGGTGACGGGCGGCGGACTGGCGGGTGTCTCAGAGCCGGTCCATCTGCGTCTGGATGCCCCGGTTCTCGAGGCTGAACCCGCAGCCACGGGCGGGCTGGTGAACACGCTGGCCTGGAGCGGCCCCTCGTTCCCCCGTTACACCCTGGAGTGGGCTGCCAACCCGCAGTTTGCAGGGGCCACTTCTGTTGCGGATTTGCAAACCGGGTCGCGTGTGGTGGACGGGCTTGAGGAAGGGAAGCTGTATTACTACCGGGTGCGCGGGTTTGATGGCGGCAGTCATCCGCCCGTGCTGGACCGCTGGCTGCAGGCGGCGGGGGAAGACTTTGCCACGGGGACGGCCGATGGTGCGCATGTCTGGCAGGCGCAGGACGAGGTGGTCCTGGCCAAGGCAGCCTCGACGAATGCTGCCAGCGGAGAGAATTTTGACGCTGCGGGCGCGGGGTGGAGCAGCACGGTGCTGCCCTTTACCAGCGGTCCGCTCAGCCGTCTGGCGGTGCCTTCGGGGCCGGCTGCCACTCCTCAGCTGCCGGTGAACTCGGGCGGGGACAGCGTGGCCCTGGTCGGGAACGCCTCGGGCTCGGCCCGCACCCTGGTGCTGACTTCTGCGGAGGCGGAAGGCCAGCTGGAGGACGGCTCTGCCGAGGCTTTCCTGTTTCCGCAGGCCCTTTCCGGCAGCCATGGCGCGGGCCTCCTGCTTCGCGCCGGGCTTTCCTCCAGCGGGGATTTGCGCGCCTACGCAGCCATGGCGTCCTTTTTGGGGACGAGCTGCAATGTCAGCCTCCAGCTTCTGATGGACGGCCTGCCTAACCAAGTATTGGCAACGGTGCCGGGCTTCTCGTTTGCCACTACGGACAACGTCAAGGTCCGTCTCTCGGCCACAGGCAGCGAGATCAAAGTGACCGTCTGGAAGGTGGCCGTGGTGGACGGGACGGCCCAGGAAGTGCTGATGGGCGAAGGGACAGCGGAGAACCGGGTCCTGGGGCTGGGCCGGGCGGGGCTGTACTGCCCCGCGACTTACCGGGGGTGTTACTTTGATGATGCGGTGATCACGCGGGCGCTGCCAGAATACCGCTCTGCGGGCAGCTTCACCGGCCCGGTGATCCGGCCTGAAGATCTGCAACGCTGGAGAGAGCTGGGCTATCAGGTCCACACCCCTCCGGGCACGCTGGTGTCGGTGGATGTGCTGGATGGTGGAGGCGGCCTTCTGGCAGCGGGCATGTCCAGCGGCACGGACCTTTCTTCCCTGCCTGCTCTGGCCGGGCAAAAGGGGCTGCGCCTGCGGGCCCGTCTCTCGAGTTCTGACCCGGGCGTCACCCCGGCCCTGCTGGCGTGGTCGGTGGCCTATGAAAGCATCAGCAGCACGCCTTCCGGCAGTGTGTGGTCTGGAGTGCAGTCTTCCAGACAGGACAACACACCGCCAGAAATCCACGCATCCCGCTACATTGCCGGGCGGATCCGCGGAACAGCCATCGACTCTGGCAGCGGTGTGGAGACCGTTTCTGTGAACGGAACCAATGCGAGCTGGCCGCTGTATGAGTGGGGAGTGGATGCCGCCAGTTTGCCAGAGGGCGAGAACACTGTGGTGGTGACGGCCACGGACCGGGCCGTCCCGCCGAACAGCCGGACGGCCTCCTTTGCCGTGTACCGCATCCCCTCGCCGGAAACGGACCCTGATGGCAACGGCCTCAGCAGCCTCCAGGAGCACGCACTGGCCATTCCGGCCGGCAGCTCCGCGCCCCACGCCAGGCTGCCCCAGGCAGGCATCTACCGGGACCCGGCGACTGGAAAACGTTTCCTGACACTGGAATACCGCCGCCCTCTGCAGCACTCGGGGCTGAAGTATGAGGTGCTGATGAGCCAGGACCTGGTGCTCTGGGAAATGGCCTCCATTTTCCAGGTGCTGGAGGAGGTGGTGACGCCGAATGCAGACGGTCTCAGTGAAACCGTCCAGGTGCGCATTCCCGCCGGGGAGGGCATGGAGCCTTCCGGTTTTGTGCGACTGCAAATCGAGCTGCGGTGAGCAGGCCCGCCCGGATGAACCGGGACGCAGCAGGATTGAGGGGGCATCCCTCAATCCTGGAGGTGACAGGTGAAAAGTGACCGCGCGCCTCTGCGCACGGTCACGCGGCCCGGAGGCAGATTTCTTTATCCGGCGATGACGGCAGCGCGGGCGTTTTCCTCGGCACCGGTCTTCTCCAGGTAGTAGTCGTAACCGCCGCTGTATGGGGTGACGATCCCGGCATTGATGTGCAGCACCTTGGTGGCCAGGCTGCGGATGAAGTGCACGTCGTGAGAAATGAAGACGAGGGTGCCTTCAAACTTCTGCAGGGCGAGGATCAGCCCTTCGATGGCCCAAATGTCCAGGTGGGTCGTGGGCTCATCCATCAACAGAAGGTTAGGCGGATCCACCAGGAACTTCACCAGGTTGAGGCGGCTCTTTTCACCACCGCTGAGGACCTTGCACTTTTTGTAAACGTCTTCGCGCTTGAAGAGGAAGCTGCCCAGGATGCTGCGGGCGTCATCTTCGCGCAGTTCGGGCGCGCAGCGCTTCAGCTCTTCCAGGATGGTGCACTCAGGGTCCAGGGTGTCGGCGCGGTGCTGGGAGAAGTAGCCCATCTTGACATTGGTGCCGAACTTGCGGTCGCCCTTCTGGAAGGGGACTTCCCCGGCCATGATCTTGATGAGGGTGGACTTGCCCGCACCGTTGGGGCCGACGAGCACGGTGCGCTCGCCCTTCTCGATGTCGAGGTCCAGGCCCTGGTAGATCTTCTTCTCGCCGTAAGCCTGGTGGATGTCCGTGAGGGCGATGACACGCTGGCCGCTGCGCTGGGGCTGCGGGAAGTTGAAGCGGAAGGCTTTGCGCAGCGGTTTGGGCCGGTCCAGCTTTTCCATCTTCTCCAGCTGGCGCTCGCGGCTCTGGGCCTGCGAGGCCTTGGAGGCCACGGAGCGGAAGCGGTCGATGAAGTCCTGCATGGCCTCGATCTCCTTCTGCTGGTTTTTCCAGGCCTGGTAGGAGCGCTCGTACTTCTCTTCCTTCTGCTTCAGGTACTCGCTGTAGTTGCCCTGGTACTGCACCAGCTTGCTCTCTTCGATTTCGTAAACGGTCTCGATCAGCTCGTCCATGAAGTCGCGGTCATGGGAAATGAGCAGGATGGCGCCGGGATAGTTTTTGAGGTAGTTGCGGAACCACATCAGGGACAGCAGGTCCAGGTGGTTGGTCGGCTCGTCCAGCAGCAGGAGGTCGGGCTCGATGACGAGCAGGCGGGCCAGGTGGGCGCGCATGACCCAGCCGCCGGAGTATTCGCGGGCGGGCTTGTTGAAGTCTTCTTCTTTGAACCCAAAACCCTTGAGGATCTTTTTGCACTTGGCTTCGGCCTGCGGGTCGTTCAGCGCGTCGTGCTTGGAGTGGGCCTCGTTGTATTCCGGCGCGGAGACGTCGCCACGCGCCTCGTGGTCGCGGAGGATCTGCTCCAGCTCCTCGATCAGGCCGGCCTTGCCGGTGGCCACGTCCAGGATGGTTTCATCCCCCACGGGTTCGCTCTCCTGGGGCAGGTAGCCCAGGGTGGTCCATTCATCGCGGATCACCTCGCCCGCATCCGGCTCGTCCTGCTTCAGGATGAGGGAGAACAGGGTGGACTTGCCCGCACCATTGGGACCGACGAGGGCCACGCGCTCGGCATAGTTGACGGTCATGTTGGCCCCGCCGAACAGCGTGCGGGCATTGAAAGTCTTGGTGACGTCGCGAAGGGTAAGCATGGGGAATGGCGACCCTAGCACGCCCGGCGGCCTTTGCAGCTTGTTTTCTTTTCGGGGGGCGGAGGCTGGGAAAAGCCCACCCTGGCCAGGGCCCACGGGTTCCTTGCCTGGTCGGGGCGCGGTGGCGACGGACGGACAGGCCAGATCCCCAAAAAAGCTCCCGATTCCATCTCAAAAAGCAGGGGTGTGGTAAATGGAATCGGGGTGGCGGGAGGCCTCCCGGCAGCCGGCAAATTTTTTTTTTGTGCACGGAATGGCATGCCCGGCGCATTTTGTCACAACGGCACATCCTGGCAGCGCTGCGAGGGGGGTATCGCCAAACATCATTTAATATTGAATGAAAAGATACATGAATGCACAACGGCACACACGCGGCAGGCCCGGTGGTAAGGGCTTTCCAGGCTTGTGCTAACGGAAAGTGCGGCTATGTGTACGTGCCGTTTCCACCGGCCCGGAGCGTTGCGTGGAAGACTGCTGAGGAGTGTGAATCCCATGATGCCCAGGAACCCGCATGACCCGCCCCGCCGCCGGACCCCGGCCGGTGGGAGGAGATAGAGAACCGGAGAGAAGGAAGAAGGTAAAAGAGACCGCCGCAGCACCTGCCTGTGCAGCGCCGCCCGCCAGTCCCCAAGGCTTGCGAAAGGGAGCCCTGCGCCCCGGGCCAGCCTAACAGGAAACATTGTAAAAAGCCGCCTGGAAGGGCAGACAGCCCGCCGGGCAAGCGCCCCCCCGTGTTTTATGAACCGCCCTGATGACCCTCGTGATGATGATAAAAAGGATGTCCGCAGAGACGCGGACCGGTTTTCCGCCGGTGCCGGTGCCTCTGCTGCACATGCCGCACGTGCCGCCTGCCTGGCACCACCGCCCTTGCCCGGCTTGCAGCCGCTGAAAGAGCGCCTGCTCATCCCAGACCTCTGGCTGCGCCTGGGCCTGCCGGGGCAGCCGGGGGCCACGTGCCGCTCCCCCTTCCGGCGGGATCGCAGCCCCTCCTTCTCCATCTATGAAGGCGGCCGCCGCTGGAAGGACCACGCCACCGGGGAAGGGGGAGATGCCATCGCCTTCCTGGCCCATGCCTGCCAGGTGGATGAGGCCGAGGCCGTGCGGCGCTTTCGCGCGGTGGCGGGCGAGCCCCTGCCTCTGCCTCCGGGTCCGGGCAAAGGCGGCAGTCGGGACCGGCGCAGGTTAACCCCGCCGCAACCGCAGGAGCCGCCAGCCGCCCTGCGGCCTGGCACGCAGGCAGAACTGCAGGCAGAACTGCAGGCCGTGGCCCGCAGCCGGGGGCTGAGTGTGGAGGCCGTGGCCCTGGCGCAGAGCCTGCGCACGCTGGCCTTTGGCCGGGTGTGCGGCCACGCCTGCTGGGTGCTGGGAGATGACTCCGGCTTGGTCAGGGAGGCCCGCCGCCTGGACGGCCTGCCCTTTCCCGCCCGGGGTGGCCTGGGGGAGCGGAAGGCGCATACGCTGCGCGGCTCCCGCAAGGACTGGCCCTGCGGTGCCGCCGTGCTGCGGCGCTACCCCGCCTTCCGCACCCTGCTGGTGGTGGAAGGCGGGCCAGACTACCTGGCCGCGCTCCACTTTGCCCTCAGCTGCGGCGCGTGGGACGCCCTGCCCGTGGCCATGCTGGGCCGCAGCACCGGCGGCCTCATCGCCCCGGAGGCCCTGGCCCTCATGGCCGGCCGCCGCGTGCGCCTGTATCCCCATGCCGATGCCGACGGCGGCGGTCTCCTGGCCGCGCGCCGCTGGGCCAGCCAGCTCCATGCCGCAGGCTGCCCCTGCGACTTCTTTGACTTCCGGCCCCTCCGCCAGCCCGGCGGGCACGCCGTGAAAGACCTGAACGACGCCGTCTTCGCCCTCTCTCACCCGGACAATCCATGCAACCAAACATCACAAAACATCATTCCATGAATCTGGTTATTCCCTTCGATCCCGCCACCATGTCTGTGCCCGTTCCCGGTCCCCTGACCGCTGAAAGCCGCCGCCCCGCTCCTGATGCAGGCCTCGCCTCCGCCCCCGCCGCTTCCCGTAACGGCCACGGCAGCAGCAGCAGCAACGGCAGCCACGCTCTGGCACAGGCCCCGGTCTCAGCAGACACACTGCCAGACTTCCTGGCAGATCTGCGCAACGGCCTCGTCGTCCAGCAGCTGCAGCTCCCCGCCCGGCCCGCCCTCCTCGGCGGCTGGCTCAAGCAGGGGGACCTGGGCTACCTCTTTGCCCCGCGCGGCGCAGGCAAAAGCTGGATGTCCATGCTCATCGCCCGCGCCGTCGCCACCGGCAGCCCCCTGGGGGAATGGCAGGCGGGGGAGGAAGCCCTGCCCGTGTACTACTTCGATGCCGAAATGAACCTGCCGGATGTCCAGGCCCGCATGCATAGCGTGGGCCTCTTCATCCCCCGCTTCGAGCTGCTCAGCAACGAAGTCGTCTTCAAGTCACGCGGCCACGGCATCAACATCGCCAGCCTCGTCCACCAGCAGGCCCTCTCCGCCACGCTCACGGATGGCTGCCTCTTCATCATTGACAACCTGTCCACCTCCCAGCTCGGCATGGCCGAAAACGACAACGACTCGTTCGATGCCATCCGCGACTGGCTGCTCTCCCTGCGCCACCGGGGCATCACCGTCCTCATCGTCCACCACGCCGGGCGCAACGGCCAGATGCGCGGCAGCAGCCGCCGCGAGGACATGGCCCACTGGATCCTCAGCCTCAAAGAAGCCGGAGACCCCGGCCAGCCCGCCCACCGCACCACCTTCAGCACCGAGTTCACCAAATGCCGCAACTGCACCGGCGCCCACTCCCGCCCCCTCCTCTGGACCCTCGACACCTCCACCACGCCGCTGACGCTGGGGTGCGCGCCGAATGAAAGCACCGACGTCCTACTTGAGCACATTCGCTCTGGCGTCACCCAGGCCAAAGAACTGGCCGAACTCATGGAAGTCACCACCGGCACCATCTCCAAGTGGGCCTCCCGCCTGGTCAAGACCGGGCGCATCATCATCCGAAACCGCGAGTATCACGTGGCGGAATGACTTGAAACACCCCGTCCATTTCTCGTTTCCATTCCGCCCACCCTACCCGCGCGGAATGGAAACGGGAAAAACCAGCTTGCTAAACACTTGGCTGTGAAGTCCCAAGCATGGTCATGCCGAATCTATTCAGTTCCCAAACTTGATCTGCAGAGCGGGATCGGTCTCGCAGGCTTTCACGATCTCGTTGTAGCGGGTAAGGAGTTTTTCCAGGGTCAGCTTGCGTTCGGCGGCTTTGAAAAGGCTCCACTCGTAGAGATTGGTGGCGATGAACTGGCCGGCCTCAATGATATCCACCCGGTCTTCCAGGCTGTGAATGGCGGCCAGGGAGCGGGCTCCGGCGTGGCTTTGCGCCGTAGTGACGATGAGCGGACGGAGGCCGTTCCGTAGATTGGCTGCACACTTTTGCATCAGGGCCTCTCCAGGTGCGGTGGTGACGTGGATGCAGACGTCCTCAATAAGAAAATCGCCGCTGCGGCTGGTGGAGCTATCTGCCACGGAAAAGCCATGGCTGGGCACGGCACCCTTTCCCAAGGCGAGCGACAGCTTGGCCCCGACCAGATGCTGGAGGAGTGCCCCAGCATACATGGTGCCGGTGTCTTCCTTTTGCCGTTTGATGGCCTGGGCCATGAGATCATCCACCATGAAGCGGAGTGATTTGGAGGCATCGTAATTCAGGGTAAATCCTTCCCCGGCAAAGTAGTCGGTGACACGGGCGACCCACCATTTTTCAATCGCGTCCACATCGGCCAGTCCTGCTGCATGCAGGGAGTTTAAAAACTCGACGTAACGCTCCATGTTGCCCAGGCTTCCCCGGCTGGTGCGGCCGCCTTCTTTGGCTAAAACGCGGGTAATGCCATGTTCGGCCAATATAGCCTGCACTGAGGCTACACCGAGGCCGAGCACCTGCCCCTTTTCTGCTGTACGGAGGCTGGCGGGATCAAGCGGCAGTCCTTTGTCCCGCGCATGACGGGTAACGACGAGCATGACGCAGAGTGCGCCTTTGTTACTGAGGCCGTGCGTGTCTTTAAAGGCCGTTAATGGGGAATCCAGGTCGGTCACGAAGCACGCTTGGCGAGAGGTTGAAGAAGGTGCTGTGCCAGGTAGGTCACCACGGGGACAGCCACGGCATCTCCCATGGCCTTGTAGCCGTCATTGTAGGAGCCTGGGAGCTGGTAGTCCTCGCGCACGCCCATGAGACGCGCTGCCTCCCTGACGGTCAGGAGGCGGGTTTTGAGCTGGCCATTGCGGCGGAGCACCATTACCTGACGGCTGCTGCCACCTTCAGGCGTGCGCAGGCAGCCAGAGACGTTGTCAAAACGCAGTTCGAGCACCTGCTTGCCAGCACGTGTGCGACGGTAACCGGGGGCGACTTTGAAGCCATTGGCCAGCTCCATCAAAAGACGGGTCTGATGCTGGGGGGCAATGAGGGCCAAAGTGGCCCGGGTGCGCTGCTCATCATCGCACTCGGCATCTTCCTGAAAGATGTCCTCCAGCCATGTCTCGCGCATGGGAGGGCGTGGCATGTCCCACCATACAAAGCCGGGAAGCTCGGCCCCGAGCCGCTGAATGGCCTTGGACTGGGCCCAGGAAGGAAAGCGCGAGCTTAAGCCCTCAAGGCTGACATCGCTGCGCACGGCGACGACGAAAATTCTGGGCCGGGACTGAGGGACCCAGCGGATGGCGTCCAGCTCCATGGCTCCAACACGATAGCCACGCGCAGCCAGGGCGGTGTGGAGAACTCTGTAGTTGTCGCCGTTTTTCCCGGAGATAAGTCCGGCCACATTCTCTGCAACGAGCACGGGTGGACTTGCCTGGCCCATCTCATCAATGATGCGCAGCCACTCCCACACCAGCCCGCTTCTGCGGCCTTCAAGCCCGCTCATGGAACCAGCCAGAGAGAGATCCTGGCAGGGGAAACTGGCCCAGCCGAGATGGGCTTTTGGAAGATCCAGGCCCTTCACATCGGCAATGCTGCCCAGCTGGAAGTAGCTGTCTCCATGATTGGCGCGGTAAACGGCAGCTTTCTTGGCGCAGATGTCATTGGCCCAGACTGCTCTGAATATGCTGCGCATGCCTTCGGTAACCAGGCCGCTCCCGGCGAAAAAATCCAGAAAGACAGGCAATGCGGAAGCAGACCTGCCTATGCCGTGTTTAGGACTCGCAACCAAATTCAACATACACCTCTCCTTAGATACGCAGGGTGGCCTGGGCGTGCAAGATTCCTTTGTGATGGCTTGGTTTTTGGCACGTCGTCCTCTGTGATGGCGGGCTGGGGGCTTCCTCCTCCTCGTTTCCATTCCGCCCGGGTAGGGTGGGCGGAATGGAAACGAGACGTATGTTCGCTACCTGCTCTGACTCGTTTGTGACTCTTCGGGATGAAGGCGACGGTGCGGCCACACCATCAGCATCCCGCCTAATGCAAAATTGCTTGTCTGTCTCGGTCTGTTTGCCATGGGGAAGGGATGTTTGATCAGGTTCTCATTCCAATCCTCTATTTTGTGGTAGTGCTCGGCGGGTGTTTTGCCATCTCGCTGTGGAAGCTTACGCGGCAGCCCACCCGGCGGCCTCTCGGGGAGGACATCTTGCTGCGGCGGCAGCCGGGCGAGCACTTGCGTGTGCAGTTCAGCAAGGCTTGGGAAAGCCTCGTCTTGAAAGGAATGGGCAGGCTGGTGCTGCTTCCCTGCGTGGTCTTTCTGGGGGTGTCTTTTGCTGGCAAGCAGCTGCTAAACCTCTCTCCACTGATCCATCTGGTGCTGCTGGTGGTGTCTCCCGTGGCTTGTATCATTTATGGCGGGGTGCGGCTTTACGGAGACCTTCGCAAAATCACCAACCTGCGGCTCGGCCTCTTTGGCGAGCGGGCGGTGGCGGACCAGCTGGAGGGGCTGAAGCAGAAGGGGTACGAGGTGTTTCACGATGTGCCCTGTGTGGGCGGCAGCGGCCCCTTTAATCTGGACCATGTGGTGGTGGGCAAGGGCGTGGTGGTGGTGGTGGAAACCAAGACGCTGCGCAAGCCCAAGGACGTGAAGGACGGCCACAAGGTGACGTACAACGGCCAGGTGCTGACGTGGCCCAGCGGGGCCACGAGCACCCGCGAGCTGGAGCAGGCGCTGCGCAATGCCGAGTGGCTGCGCAAGGAACTGAAAAAGCAGGCGAATGTGGAGGCCACGGTGCACGCGGCGCTGACCTTCCCGGGCTGGTTTGTAAACGGCGGTCCGCCGCAGGCTCCGGTGCTGGTGGTGTCGCACAAGTCGCTGCCGAATTTCATCGAGAAGCGCTTCCCGCCGCACCTGTCGCCAGGGGAGACGGACGCCGTGGTGCGGCACCTGAACCTGCTGTGCACCAACCTGTCGTATGCCGATGTGGAGTGAGGGAGAAGGCGGGAAGAGCGCCCCAGGTGTGGATGGCGGCGGGAAGAGGGGAGCGCGGAGACTCTTCTCCGCATCCCAAAACCAAGG
>DASWXG010000449.1:0-4760 GCA_036405615.1 Prosthecobacter sp.
CCTGTCAAATCCGATTTCTGCGCACCGATGATGGTTGTTCTGCCTAGATTCCTCCTCCCGCTGGGATTGAGCTGCATGCTGGCAACACTGGATGCAGCCCCCCCACCGTCACCGGTTATTTGTGGAAGCGACGTGGTTACCGTGGGAGATGCCTGGCAGAAGATCCTTCGCGCCCGGTTGGAAACTCAGACGCTTCTGGACGCCGGCGACATGCGAGCACTTCCCTCTAAGCTCAGTTTCATCCTCCTGCACCTGCGCTTCATGCAACAAAACGCCATCATGGTGTTTGGCCGCGCAAAGAACTTCATCGACCGCGCGGTCGTGGCCGCTCTTGCGCTGCAAGAGTTGACGGTCACCGAAGCGGATCAGAACGATGTGACCGCCACGCGCACGCACTGGGCTGAATTTGAACAGGTGCTGCAGTTCGCCGCCAGGCAGTTTCCAGAAGAGTCGTTGATGTCCGCAGAGCAGTTTGCCCATCTCCTCCCGCCGCAGGAGCCTGTGCTGCACATTCAGCTGGAGCCTCTGCCTGACATGCCTGTGGGAAAACCCGTTCATCTCAGGTTTCAGATGGTCCGGCAAAAGGATCTGAGCCCGGTCGGCAAGGACGACGTCATCAGCATGCACGGTGCCCCCCTGCATGCGCTCATCTGCGATGCAGGTCTCACCGACTATCATCACGAACACCCTGTCCCCACCGGCAATCCAGGCGAGTGGGAACTGACATTCACCCCCAGGTCTAACCAATATTACCGTCTCTGGATCAATGCCGTTCCCAAGGAAACCGGACGGGAGGAATTTCCAGTGAACAGCATCACCTCGCCACCTCCGACGATTTCATCCATCCCCCCGGTATGGCGGGCGAATGACAATGCCGAAGTGGCAGGACTGAAAATGCGTCTGGAATGGAGTTCCGCATCCCCGCCCAAATACCGGACCCGCAACGAAGCCCTGCTGCACATCCGGGATCAGGAAAACAAACCTGTGACGGATCTGGAAACTTACATGGGGGCTGAAGCGCACCTGGTGGCCATTCACCAGGATTGTTTCACCCTTCTCCACATGCATCCTGAAAAAGAACGGGAAGGCGCGGGCGCGCCGCTGCGCTTTGCCGTCACCCCGCGCATGCCCGGGTTCTACCGTCTTTTTGTGCAGGTAAAAAGACAGGGTAAAATCCAAACCCTTCCCCTGGGTTTTACGGTCCAGTAGCCCGCTTCGCCTAACAAAAAGCGGGGCACCCGGCTTCCCGGATGCCCCGCTGTCACATCGGTCAGATCAAGGTACCAGGAGCTGGCTGGTGCTGCCGTCGGTAAAGGTCACGAAGACCACCATCCGGCCCGTGCTGTCCATCACCGGCTGCTCCCAGCGGCGGTCCGTCTGGGTCGAGCCGGGCACATCGATCTTCAGGATCGTCTTGCTGCCTTCGCTGGTGCTGATGACATCGCCTTTCCGCAGAGCAAGCGCCAGCGCGCCGCCATCCGGCCCGCTCTTCCACAGGCCCTGATTGTTACTGGTCACTGTGTCACCGCCTGTAAGGTTGCCCAGGAAGGCATACTGATTGTCGCCACCCACCATCGGCAGGTCAAAACCGCTGAATGTCGCGTTTCCTGTGCCAGGAGCGGCATCGCCCACCTTCAGGTGAAGCTGCATGGCTCCCGTGAGGTTGGTGTAGATGGCATGCACATCCGCCGGTGCCGCGCTAACACCATCGCCGTTGACATCCAGCCAGGCTTTCCAGGCGCCCAAATTGGAGTTCGTCAGCCAGCCGCCCCAGGGGTTGCCCACGAGGGTTCCGGGAGGAAGGTTCGAAACAACGCCGGTCCCGTCACCGCGCCGGAGGATGCAACTGAAGGAAGCCGGATTGGCGGCATTGCCCGCCCAGATGCCGTCATTGTGCAGTGTGTCGGCATTGTCGCCATTGCTGTTCAGGTTTGCACGGAAGGCGATGTAACCGTTTGCGCCAATGGAAGGACGCTGCAGGCGTGCAAATGTCGCGCCACCCGTGTTCGGGGCGGATTCACCCGCAAAGAACACTTTTGCAACGGCTCCGCCCACAGGCTGGTACCAGATGCCTTCCTTGCTTCCCGGTGTGGTGAGCGCGGCAAAGACAAAGTTGCCCTGGGCATCCATGCGGCCCGGGTCGCTGTAGCTTCCCGCAACGTTCGCATAAACTGCAGGCGGCGTAGCCCCTGGAGCCGTCGTCCCTTCCTGGGCCACCACGCCCAGGCTGACGCCAGCCCCCGTGACGCTGGCGCGGACGATGGCAGTCTGCGTGCTGGCACCCCGCAGGGTCACAGAGAATACAGCCTCACCCGTGCTGGTACCCGTTTGTGCCGTCGCAAAAAGACCGGAGGCAAACTTGCCCACCCGGCTCTCCGGTGCAGCGATCACCACATCGTCTTCGCGGATCAGCAAACCCAGGCCAGAACCGCCCAGCTCACTCCACAAACCGGTATCGTTGTCTGCCGTCACACCGCCGGTTCCGATGACCAAGGAGCCTAGCAGGCTGATCTCCCCCGCATCATTGATTCCAGGCACTTCTGGCAATGTCGCAAACTGCGCGCCCGCCACATCCGGTACAGTGGTGCCTGAGCGGGCAGCCAGCGCAAGACTGCCATCTTCCACCTTCCAGAGACCGGTTGAATTGGCAGCCGTCACCAGCGGCGGACCCACCTGTTCCAGCAAAGACCCCGGGAACACCAGATCCCCGTTCTCGGCCAGGAAAGCGCCCCTGCCAAGCACGTTGAACGTGCCAATTTCAGTCGTCCCGTCTTCGCCAGGAGCACCTCCCCCGGTAAGAGTATCGCCCCCAGTCCAGGTGATCGGACCCGGCACGGAGCCCGAACCTTCGATGGCAAAGGTGTAGGAGCCACCACCCGCACTGTCACTGGCGATGGTCACCGTGGCCGACTTCAGCCCGGAGGATGAAGGGTTGAAAGTCACTGTAAAGCTGGTGCTGCCACCGGCAGCGACCGGTGTTGCTGGTGGGGTGGTGACGGTAAAATCGGGCGAGCCGCTGATGGCCACATAGTTGGGCGGGGTGCCCAGCAGATTCAAATCTCCACTACCAGCATTGCTGAGGGTGTAAGTCCGCGAAGAAGAACCGCCTGTCACCGGGACGCTGCCGAAAGCTGTCCCATCCGCCGCACCAGGGGTTGTGTCTCCTGACGGAATCGTCTGGCTGTTGCCGAGCACCGCCAGCTCAGCGGAGGCTGCCGACAGATTGTGTGTGTGCGGGGGCAGATTCCCCACCGTCAGGACAACCGTCTCGCTGCCGAGCTGGTTCCCAAGCTGGAGATCATCCGCCAGCCCCATGATCACGCGCCCCCGGGTATCTGGCGTGGCAAAATTAACAACGCCATCGCCTCCGTAAGTGGTACCGATCAGGTTAAACAGCGTGTCATAGAGGGCAATGTCCTGGAGGCTGCCATCCATCGGCAGCATGCCAGCATTCATGAGTTGGCTGGAGGCGTAAGCGAAGATTCGCCCTTCACCCGTCAAAGCTGTCTGCGCAGTCCCGCCTGCAGTAGGAAAAATGCCAAAAGGATTGATAGCCATGGAGACTGCTACCGAAGGCTGAATGAGGCTGACTCCGGTGGGAGGGTTCTGCCCGGTCGCCCCTGTGTTGCCTCCAGTGATGGTATGGGTGTGCTCAGGGAGGTTGGCCGCTGTCAAAGTTACCGATTCTACCCCCACCATAGATCCCAGCGGACGGTCAGTCAGACCGGGTCCCTGTCCAACTCCAACCACGGATCTCCCAACGAAGTTGGGAAGCAAGAAGTTGATCAAATCACCTCCATAGACATTGCCAATTTTGGAGAACAAAGTCGAGTAGGTACTCACCGGAATACTCTGCCCTTGAGCCTTCAACCAATGGACGGAGGGAGCAGTCTCACCCGCGAAGAGACGAATCTCCCCGACTGTTGGAAAGACGCCCGAGTAAGCAATGAGGTGGGTGAGCGCCAGGGAGGGCTGGCGGGTTGGAAGGGGCGTTGTCCCACCTGTGCTGGAGGTTGTGCCGCCTGGGAAGGAGTGGGTATGGGCGGGCATCTGGGCCTGAGTCATCGCCACATTGGTTCCGCCGTGAGTGCTCCCCAAAGGAAAACCGGGACCTGTGCCAATAGGAACACGCAGCCGGAGGTCGGGGACATTGAATGTAGTGCTTCCATCTCCTGCACCAAAGAAGGTTCCAGCGACATTAAACAGCGCAGCGTAGGTCGTGCGCGAAACAGCCTGTCCCTTGCATTCCAGCCAGTTGCCCGGAACGAGGTTTGCCGTAAACAGCCGGACCTCGCCGATCAAAATCCCATCACCGGTGCTGTCCAACGCAGCGGCCGGGTTCTCGCCATCATAGGCAATCATATAGCGCAGTTGCAAGCTGGGCTGATGAGTGTCGATGGTATTACCGCTGCCGGTGCTGCCAGAAACCGACGCAGCTGCCAGGCCGGTAATGTTAAACGTGTAAGGACTTTCGTCTGAGTCGTTGTTCAAGATGGACACCGTGGCGGTCTTCTGCCCTTCCGAGCTCGGGGTGAAGGTCACGTTGAAAGTGACGGATGAACTTCCGCCAATGGATGCCGAAGATGGCTGCGCCGTCACCGTGAAGTCCGAAGAACCAGAGACAGACACATAGTTAGGCGGAGTGCCCGTCAGATTCAGGCTGCCTGCCCCCACATTGGAGATCCTAAACGTCCGCGCCAGCGTGCTGCCGCTAAAGACCGAACCGAAATCGGTGTGATCTGCCGCAGCGGGTGTGGTGT
>DASWXG010000450.1:0-12594 GCA_036405615.1 Prosthecobacter sp.
CCGGGCCGCTGTTTTGCAAAATCCCCCAGCGTCGCAGGCTTTCAGCCCCGCCCGAAGGAGACTCCGCACCACCCGGCGTCCACGGCTCCATGGTGGCTGGCATGCGGCACCAGCCGTTGGCCTTGGGCTTGCCCTTATAACCCGGCGGATACTTCGGGCGGTCCCAGTCCAGCACGCCGCCGTTGGGCACAGCCGCAGCGATGCGCGGGTCAAACGCAGCGGCAAACAGCGTGACCTGTCCGCCATACGACCAGCCTGTGCAGCCGATGCCTTTCGGGTCCACATAGGGCAGCGATTGCAGGCAGTCCACAGACCGCATCACATCCCAGACACACTTGCCCATGATGGACCAGGCCCCCTCGGCCATGCGGTCTGGATAACGCTTGTAAAACTGGCGTGTGTCGTTCGGCCTCTGCCCGGGCTCGATGCGGTCGCCATCCGCCAGGAAGTCGATGCTCAGCGTCACATACCCCTGCTTCGCGAGCAGCAGGGCCGAGGCGCGGCCCTGGGCATAGGAGGCTTGCAGAGCTGCTGCATCATTCGGGTCCGGGATGCCATTGCTGTAACGCGGGTCCTTGCCCACCAGATCCGGGCGGCCGACAAACCCCGCCTCCGGAGTCGCCGCGAAACGCCCCGACACACCCGCCGGGCTGCTCTTGCCCGCGCCATAGGTGGTGCTGTGCAGGCAGATGATGGCCGGTGCTTTCGTGCCCTGCTTTTCGTAGCCTTCGGTCACGCATTCCGGCACCAGCAGCCAGCCATAGTTCCAGATCTCAGAAGGCGTCCCACCACAGGAATCCGCTTCCGAGCGGAACTTCACCTTGTAGCGCACGATGTCGCCCGCACGCACCGGGTAGACGGGATCTCCAGGCAAAGCAGGAAGTTTCTCCGTGCTCAGAATCTGTAAATCCAGGGGAGGCTTGCTGGCGGGAAAAGGCCCCAGGATCTTCAACCACTCCTTCTCCAATTGCGCACGGCGCGCAGGCCACTTGGCCCCCGCATCCACAGCCGGATTCGGTGGTGGTGGCGCATCGGCCAGCGCGGCTCCCGGCAACCAGGTCAAAAGATTCGCCGCAACGGCCAGAAGGAGAAAAGGATGCCCTGGGATCATACAAGATGAGGTGGTGGATGACAACGGCGCGGTGCCATTCCCGTCCCACACAGAACGAAGCCACCGGTCTCATCATTTCCTGTTTGGCAAAGCAACGGCAAAAAGGAGAAGCGTCACCACTCGCGCAGGCCATCGAGAGGAGCGCGGGCACTCTTGCCCGCACCTCTTATCTTCGCGGCTTCGCCGCCACTTGAAGACGGCGGACAGGAGTGTCCGCGCGCCTCTCCAGACGCATTCAACCTGCCACCCTAACAAAAAGCGTGCATCCCCTTTCCGAGATGCACGCTCTGCAATGAGTGGCTGGTTGAAACCAGCCCCCGCGCTGCTACTCCCCGGCCTCCGCCAGGGTGTAGATGCTCAGCGAATACGGTCCCACAGCCACCGTGGCCTTGGCAGGCTGGCCGTCGCGGGCCTCCGGCACGGCGATGACATCCTGCACCGGGAAGTTGCCGAGGTCCTCGCGATAGCCGCCCCAGTCGCTGTTAAAGCGGGCCACCCACTTGCCGGCCGCAGGGGCACCCACATCGTAGGCTTCCCAGCCCTTGGCGGAGAAGTTCGCCACGATCAGCACATGGTCGTTCGGTCCGCCTTCCTTGTGGCGGTGGTAGGAGACCACCTTGTCCAGGTCGTTCACATGATGCACAAAGATGTGCTGGCCCGTGAGCCCGGCGGACACACCGTCCAGGTTCAGGCGCAGGCGGATGAGATCGCGATACAGACGGCACACGCCAGGGTACTTCTTCGTGTTGTCCCAGTTCAGCGCGTCCGTGTCCTGGAACCAGCCGTCCTCCAGAATCGTCTGCCCCTGGAACAGCATGGGGATGCCCGGCGCGGTGAGCACCAGCCCTGCGCCTAACGTGGAACGTTTCAAGGCATACCACCCCTCCGGATCTTCCGGGTTAATCTCCGAAACCACGCGCGCCTTGCCGTTGGCCACCTCGTCATGGCTTTCCGTGTAGACCACCCGCTTGAAGGCATCGCCGTCATAGCGGTGCAGCAGCGCCTTGCGCACCGCCTCCATGCTGCGATGGGCATCCTCCGGCTTGATGATGACATCGCGGATGGGATGCACAAACCCCTCGTCCCACTGGCTGCCAAAGTTGGCCCCGCCCGCGCTTTCATGTTTCACAATGGCCTGGTTGCTGCGCAGGTCTTCGGCGATGGTGATCTTGCCCGGAAACCGCTGCGCCACGTCACGGTTGATCCACTGCGCCAGCGTCCAGCCCTCGTGGATGTCATCCCCGCCGTTGCCGGAAATGCTGCGCATGTACAGCGTCATGTCATAACGCAGACCGTCGCAGCGGAACTCGCCCAGCCACATCATGGCATTGTCATGGATGAACGCGCGCACCTCCCCGCGTCCGTAGTCCGGGCGGGTGTCACCCCAAGGGGTGTTGGAGCGCCAGTCATTGTAGAAATAGATGCCGCCCTTGTCGTTCTCGCTCCAGCCGTCGAAACGCCACAGGTCGAGATCCGACGGGCCAAAGTGATTGTACACCACGTCCAGGATCACCGCGATGCCCAGGGCATGCGCCGCTTTCACAAAGCGTTTGAACCCGTCCGGGCCGCCATAGGCCGTCTCCACGGAGAAGATGTGCGCCGGATTGTAGCCCCAGGAGAGATCCCCGGCAAACTCAGCGATGGGCATGATCTCCACCGCATTCACACCCAGTGCCTTCAGGTAGCGCAGGCGGCGGGCCGCATCGTCAAAGGTGCCCGGCTTGCCGTCCTCACTGCGCGCAAAGGTGCCGATGTGCAGCTCGTAGATCACCAGTTCGTTCCAGGGTGCCATCTGGAAACCGTCGTCCTGCCAGTCGAACGCATCGCGGTAGACGACACCGTTGCCCACCGAGTTGGTCACCTCGCGGGCGTAGGGGTCGATGCGGCTCAGCACCTGCTCGCCATTGCGGATCTCAAAGCGGTATTCGTCCCCCGCCTTCGCCGCAGGCACCTCGCCATACCAGTTGCCATTGCCTTCAGACTCCAGGGCATTGGCGTCCCCCTTGAAGCCGTTGAACGTGCCGATGACCGACACCGCCTGCGCATGCGGTGCCCACACACGGAAGGCCACGCCCTGCCCCTCTGCCAGAGGGATGGCACCCATGCCCCCGGCCCGGCTTTCCCTCTCACTCCCGGCTGCAGCCTCAGCCGAAAGACCGGAGGGAGATTCAGCCACCCCCAGAGGTTCCGGCGTCAGCACCGGCGGGGTGTTCTTGCTGTTCTTCTTGGACGACTTCGCACGCGATTTAACGGCAGGCATAGGAGGGTGGGTATTGAATACTGTTGTTGGTTAGGAAAAGAGAGAATCTCAAGTGTCCATCCGGGGGCTCTGAAGCACAGTCATCCCAGGCAAATGGGGTACCGGGGACACCTGCCCAGACACGGGCCGTCATGGTGCTTGAAATCGCGCGCGCCCTTTTGAATGGATGTGGTTCCGCATAAAAACCGTTACCATGGAGATTGCGGGGCAGCTTCCGTTTTGAATAGTGCATGCCACAGGTTCCTATTGGACCAAGGGAGCATGCTTGTTTTTGATTCTCTAAACGTTTATTAAGATACCCAGACCATTACTTTCAATCCACGGCCCTGGCTCCCGATGCATTATTCCTCATCGCCATTCACTGTTCGCAATGTCACCATGCATCCCGCCCCTTCTTGCCTTGAGGCGCTGGAACCCCGTCTGGCACCTGCAGGCATTGTCACCGTCAGCCTGGACAGCCACGGGGTTGTGACCCTGAGAGGTGATGCGGCCGACAATCTATTAATGATCACCCAGGACCCTGCTACCGGCAGCCTGGTTCTGACAGGCAGCTATGACACTCTGTTTGAGATGCACGGCCAGCCGGATCAGGGGCAGGTCCAGGAGCTGACCCTGGCTGTGGGGACCAGCAACGGACTGTTGCCACTGGCAATGCTGGATCTGAACCTAGGCGGCGGGAATGACTCCATTTACATCTTCCAGTTGGATACGGATGCCTCAGTTTCCATAACCGATACTTTGGCAACAGGCAAAGAGGGTGTCACCATTCAGGAATCCCGCATTGGCGGCCCGCTGAAGGTCAGCCTGGGCGGGGGCGATGATTTTTTGAATGTGCAAGACAGCTTTCTTGAAAGCCAGCTTGTCTTTTCAGGCGGCACTGGAATAGACGGTGTATACCTTAACCGGGGCGGTTATGCAGGGCTCAGCCTGAACTTCGGTCCCGCTAACCGGGAGGACAACGACCGCTTTCAACTCTATGCAGAGAATGACCTTGTGCTCGTCAAAGGAAATGTGGAGATATCCGGGGGCGGTGCCTTGGAAAAATTTGAGGCCAACACCTTTGATTTTATCGGCGGAAACATCGTCATTGAAGGAAACTTGACCGTGAAAAACGGCACCGGGCACACCAGCGTGTCGTTAGGACGAGACAACGGCGACTCCGTTACCATTCATGGAAATCTTCTCGGTCTCACAGCAGGCGGCTCACTGGGGTTTTCTTCTGCATCCTGGGGCAGGTCTACAAGCCTGGACATCGAAGGGAATGTCAAGCTGCACGCCGGTGCCGGGGGCAGCCTTTGGATCGCATTCGGACAGAAAACACAAGGCGAGATACTGGGTTCGGAGGTCTCCATCGGCGGTTCCTTGATGGTTTCTGCCGGCCGGGATCGTGCCGTCCACCTTGCTGGGGAAAGCGTCCAAATTGGCGGGGACATCCGCGTCGTGGGAGGCGGTGTGGGTGGCAGTCTGCTTTTGGAGGGGCATGTGCAAGTTGGAGGAGATCTTTATTTTAACACCCGCGGCACCGGTGAGAGAGTGCTGAGGGCGTCCACAGAAACCTTGCAGGTAGGGGGAGATGTGTTTTTCCGTGCCAGCGGCTCCAAGGTGGAATCCGCGCTGGTCCTGGCCGCCACCGAGGGCGGCTCAGTAGGCCACGTGACATTCACGGGCGGACAGTATATAAACAGCCTGGCCCTGAGCGGCAGCGAGGCCGGGATGGTGGTCAGAGGTGACATCACAGCCAACCTCAGCCGGGGTCGTGTTTCCTTTTTGCTCCTGCAAGACCTCCAGGTTCTAGGAGATGTCCAGGCAAAGATGCACTCCATGCCTGTGCGCCAGCTTCCCTACTACCAGACCTTTACCAACGTGGTAGGCAGCGAGTTTCAGGGAGAGTTCAGCCTGCGGCATACCGGCGCGCTGGCCGGACAATACCGCATCACTTCCAATGTCTTCCAGGGACCGTTTCACCTGCAAACCGGCAGCGGCGCAGACGAGCTGTATCTCGGGGCCTACACCACCAACTTTCATACTGCCCCGAGCGGAGAAGAAGGGTATCGCAACACTTTCCACGATGAGGTCCGCATCCATCTGGGGCGCGGTGATGATTCACTAAAAACGCAGACAGGCATGCCCCAGGTACCTACGGGAAATCTGTTCCTAGGGCCTGCGCTGATCGATGGCTCGAGCGGGAATGACTATCAGGACTATCTGCTTGGCAGCAATCAGGCCCCCACTCTGCCGCTCATCCGCTTTGAACTCCAGCCGGCTCCTTGACCCGGTCACGACTCCTGCTCTTCCGGCATCTGTTTGAGTTTTCCACTTTCGGCTTTTCTCTCCCGATGTTTCCGGCTTCTGTTTCCCCATGCCTCCGCCGCCGCCCACTGTTGAAGAACGCGAGCAGTTCACCCTTCATGGCGTGCTGCGGCTAAAGGGGCGGCTTTCCAGAAAAGTCACCGAGGCCGCGCGCCAGCACATCCATACCGAGCTTGAGCGCCTGAAGCTGAAAACCAACGGCAAGCTCACCGCCGCCCGCATTGCCGACCTGCCCTTGTTTCAGCAGACCACCCGCCTGGGCCAGATGATCCCGCCCGGCCCCTGGATGGACCCGCTGTTCCCGCCCGACCTGCTGGCCTTCATGAACACAGTCGGCACGTTAGGCCAGAGAAACCTGCACCCCGCCCCGCAGGCCCAGCTGCTGCTTTCCCTGCCCCACAAAAAGGAGTGGGCCCTCGCCGGGCTGAACTGGCACCTGGATGTCGCCGTGCCCCGCCGCGACGAATGCCCCGGCGTGCAGGCCTTTGTGCTCATTGACGAGGTGCGACCCCACGGCGGTGCCACCCTGGCCCTCACCGGCAGCCACCGCCTGCCCTATGCCGAGCCGCCGCAGAACCCGCCCGTCAGCGCCCAGGCCGCGCTGCGCCAGCACCCCGCCTTTGCCCCGCTCTTCGAGGGCAGTCTCTCTGCCGAACCCGGCCCCGGCCTGGAGAAGCCGCAGGTCGTCAACGGCATCCCCGTGTCCCTTTTTGAAATGTCCGGCCAGGCCGGCGATGTCTTCCTCATGGACATGCGCCTCCTGCACACACCCTCCATCAATGCCACCCCTTACCTGCGCATGATGGCCACCCTGCGGCTGCCGCGTGGATGAGCAAAGTTTGTTACCCCGTTCACGCACCGGCTTCCACAGCCACGGCCCTGCGCTTCAGCACCTGGAGCACACGGACCATCCAGAGGCACATGATGCCAAACCCGAGGAACGCGCCCAGCTCCGCCGTAAACTCTCCCGGCTTTTGCAGCCAGGTCCAGCCGTCCATCACCACATGCGGCAGCAACAGCAGCAGAATGACCGCCGGGAGGTACATCGCCTTCGCCAGGCGCCCTTCTCCGTGCCGCGCCCAGAACCGGGAAAACCAGACCAGCATCACCAAAGCTGTACCGGCAAAAAGGCTCCACTCCACAGCATGCTTTTCGCGCAGTACATAGGCGGCCATGAAGCCGCCCACGATGTACAGAACGGCTGTCCCTTTCACAAACCCCAGGTTAAACTTCGACACCGGCGGTTTGGCAGATAGTGCGGGGGACTCTTCTTCGCGGTGGGAACTCATGTGTGGGAGGGGACCTGCGGCAACAAGAAGGTCTTGTCAAGCCGCCCGCCGCCCGCCGTCCGCGCTCTTCTCATCCCTCGCCCAGCACTTTGCGCGCGGCCTCGATCTCGCCAGCGCGGCCGTAGAGATTGCGAACCCGCGCCTCCACGAGTGCCGCGAGATCTTCAGGCGGCGCATAGACAGGCGGGGCCTCCTCTGCCGCAGCCCCTCCCCGGCGCTGCATTTTCAGGCCGTAGAGATCCGCCAGCTGGTCGCAGGCACGCTGGCGGATGGCCAGCAACCGGGGGTCTTCCGGGGCGCGGCTCGCGTCCTCAATGATAGAGACCAGTCTGTCTCTTACCTCTTCGCGAACCGCCTGAAAATCAGCGTCCGACTTCGGTGCCCGCTCCCCGGCCCGGGCACGGCCACCGGCGTGCAGTTCTGCCGCCTCCGCACAGGGCATGCCCAGCAGCCGCGCCGTGGCTGGCAGGCTGCGTCCCTGCACCACATGCAGCTCCCACACCAGTTCCCCCGGCCCCAGGCCCAGGCCGCGAGCACGCTCCAGCCAGCGGTCAAACCCGGGCGGCAACGGCTCCACCCCGTCCTCAAAAGACCGCCCTCCGGCCAGGCTCAGACGGCCACCAGCTTCCGGCGGGCCTCCCTGCGACTGACCGTGCAGGCCCGTATCCTCGGCACCTGCGCCAGCCTTCGTCTCCACATTGGCCGCTGTTTTCCGGGATCTGCTGCGCCGCGCGGGGGAGGCTTTGCCCTTGGCACTCCTTTCTTCCTTTCCCGCCGCGCCCGCCGGAGACGGCAGCGCCATGAGGACCGCCTGCCTCGCCGCCTCTCCAGGCGGCGGCAGAATCGCAAAATCCGCCGCCGAACCCGCCACAAACGGCAGAGGCAGCTTGTCTGTACCCGCCCCGGAAGCTGCCAGATCCGCAGCAGCAACCCGGGCACCAACCGCAGAAGAACGACGCGCCATTGTCCCTTAATATAAAACATCCACACACATCATTCCAGCAAATCATTGCATGGACAGTCAGCCGGTATGACCGGTAAAACGGCGCCGGACTTGATTTTGCCCCTCAAGTGAGGCGGGCACTCCTGCCTGCCCTGCAGAATCCCGCAACACCCACGCTCTTGCGAACGGGGCCGCCGCCGAAGCCCAACCATGGTAAACAACCGTCAACGACTGCAAACGACTGCCAGCCCTTGGATCCAGGCAGGCATGAGTGCCTGCCTCACTTCGGCTCAAGCGCACCCTCACATTCCATCCTTCCGCTTTCCCTACGGCAGGCTTGCGTGAGGACACGATTGTGGCATAGGGAGCGGCATGGATGGTGATGCGCTTTTTCATGTGACACGGGCAGGCGAGAGAATCGGCAAGATGACAGCCGCGGAAGTACTGGCCGCATGTCGGGAAGGCAGGCTGGCTCCTGGTGACTTGTGCTGGCGCAAAGGCATGCCCGGCTGGACCTCCATCGGCCAGCAGTTTGAAGCGGACATGGCCGCCCTGGACGATGAACCGCCGCCGCTCCCCGGCCAAGCCAGCGCCCAACCCCCCACCTCCGCGCCCCCGACGACGGAGACAACGACAACGACAACGACACCGCCGCACGCGAACGCCCAGGCCACCCCCCCGCCACCAGCCACCCCGCGTCCGCGCGCCACACCACCGCCTTTGCCGCCTCAGGCAAGGCAGCAGCCCCAGGCACAAGCCCGGCCATCGTCTGGCCATCCTGTTTCGCCCCCTCACAACGGCAGTGGCGACCTCCAGCTCACCGGGGCCTGGCTGGCGGAGAAAGCCGCCCGTCTGGATCTGAAAGCTGCCGGGTTGCAACCGCCCCCTCCTCCGCGCGAGCCCCTCGCGCAGAAAATCATCGTGCCAGCCCTCATCGCCATCGTGGCCGGCGGCACGCTTTGGTATTCCAGCAACCGCAAGCTCGACGAGGACCAAACCGGCCCTGCCCCGGCTGCACCAGCCCAGGACACGCCCACGCCCACAGCCCCTAAAGCACCAGCATCTCCCGCAGCCTCCGCTGCCACGCCCCCACCTCCAGCCCAGACGACCTCCACGCCGCCGCCTGTTCCAGCGCCCCCATCCCCGCCTGCCCCCGCAGCACCTGCCGAGGACCCGGCCAAGGCAGCCGCTGCGGCCATGGCGGCGGCGGAAAGCAAGGCCGCCTCCCCCGCAGGCAAGAGCCCCCCGGCAGCACCCGCCCCATCAAACACACTTCCTGTTAGTCCATCCGGCAGCGGTGCCTCCCCCGCAGAGGCCCCCTCCTCGCCAGGCTCCCCTCCCGCCGCCGCTTTCGTCGTTCCAGATGCCCCTCCCGAAGTGCTGGTGGAAAAGGCCCGCGAGCTTCTTTCTTCTCCGCCTGCATCCCCCTCCCCTCCGATCTGGTTCCCTCCGGCCGCCACCGTGGTGCCGGAAAAGCTGTATGGTGAAAACGGCCTCGCCCTGCTGAAAGCCGCCGCCGCCAAAGGCCATGCAGAAGCCATGGTCCTCACCGGACTCTGTGCGCTGAATGGCGACGGCATGAAGCCGGATGCCGAACTCGCGGTGGACTCCTTCCGCCGCGCCGCGCTGGCTGGAAACATCCAGGGCCAGCTCCTCTACGCCGAGGCCTGCATCGAGGGCCGCGCCATGCCGAAGGATCTGGACGAAGGCCGCAAGTGGCTGGAGAAAGCCGCCGCCCAGGGCAGCAAAGAGGCCTCCACATCCTTGGTTATCCACGAACTCAGAACCGCCCCTTCTGCGAAGAAAGCCCTCCCCATTCTCGCCCGGCTGAAGCGGATGGGAGAGGCTGGCGACAGCGCTGCATTGGCCTGCTATGCCGGTGCCTACCTGGGCGGTGACATCCTGCCCTTCAGTTACTGGAATCTCCCCGGAGCCACCAGCAACGAAACGGATGAGCAATGCAAAAAACTGCTCGAAACAGCGGCCCGGGCCGGCAGCCCGGAGGCCATCCACCTGCTGAGCACCCGGAAAAGCAACAGTGCCGACCGGGAGTTTTCCAAGGACAGCCGGGAATGGATACGGAGAGCCATCGCCACCGGGCATGAACCCGCCCTGATGCACCAGGGCAAATCCCTGGAATCCCGCTACGCTTCTCCGGGCTCCGGCCCGAATGAGCACCCCCTGGACTGGTACCTGCTGGCTGGCAACCGGGGCTGGACCGCAGGCCTCATGAATGCCGCCCGCATCCTGGACAAAAAGGGCACCCCGGAGGCCGCCCAGGAAGCCCTGGCCTGCTACCGGCGCGCTGCCGCCTGGGGCGATCCCGCCGCCCAGGGCCGGATGGATGCGGAAGAGGCCCGCAAGGTCACCGCCGAGGCCGATGTCAAAGCGCGTGAAGAAACCTTCCAGGCCGCCCTTGAAAAAGCCCGCTCCACCACGGACGCCGAGGCCTGGGCGAAAGCTCGCAAGCAATTCCAAACCGCCGCCCTCCAGGGCCATGGCAAGGCTGCCCTTTACCTGGCCCTCATGTGCCGCGAAGGCGCAGGCGGTGCCAAAGACGAGCCCGGCTACAGCCGCTGGATCCAGCTTTCCGCCCACCTCGGCGAAACCGAGGGCCAGACACTCCTCGGCACCGATCTCGCCAACCACCACGAGTATGCCTGGCAAACCACGGGCAAAGAATGGCTGGATAAAGCCATCGCCTCCGGCAGCACCAACGCCCTGTTTGCTCTCGCCGATTCCAGGGTTCTCGGCCTGGACTATGAGGGGAAGCTGGAGCTGCTGCGCAAGGCCGCGGATCGCGGCCATGCCCGGGCCATTGAACACGTCGGCATCTGTTACCACAATGCCTCCGGTGTGACCAAAGATCTTGCCGAGGCCGCCCGCCTCTACCAGCGCGCCGCCGAACTGGGCGAACCCGGTGCTGCCGAGATGCATGCCGATAACCTGCAAAAGGGTGATGGTGTGAAAAAGAACCTGGCGGAGGCGATCAAATGGCACCGCCGCGCGGGTGAAGCAGGCTCATGGAGATCCCTGCTCACCGCTTCCGAAGCCTATAAAAACGGCATTGGGGTGAAGAAACATCCCGCCGAAGCCCTGCGCCTGCTCCGCATCGGGGCGACCCAGGGCTGGTCCGAGCCGCAGGCCGAACTGGGCATCCAGTATTACTATGGCGAGCTCGGACTGAAAAAAGATCCGGCACGCGCCATTGCCTGGCTGGAGAGGGGCGTGGCCAACAACGGCAGCTCTGCCATGGCCTACCTGGGCGTCCTCCTCAGCGAAGGCACCGTGGTGAAGAAAGACGAGAAACGCGCCCTGGAACTCTGGAAAGGCGGGGCCGACCGCGGCAGCGGCCTCGCCCAGGCCCTCTACGCCATCGCCCTCCTCGGCGGCCCCTCAGACAGCCAGACGAAGATCACTGCGGACGAACGCATCGAGGCCCTGAAGTGGTTCCTGCTTGCCGTGGAGTTTGGCGAGACCCGTTTCGCCGCCCAGACCAGCAAGTTGAAAGGCAAAATGACCTTCGCCCAGATCGCCGAGGCCGAAAAACTGCGCGACTCCTTCAAGCTCGTCATGGACGTCGCCCGCAACGAACTCCCCGTGGACCCCGACCTCCCTCCCGCCCAGGCCGCCAAGGCCCTGCTGGAAAAACAAAAAGACACCTGGGCCCGCCTGGACAAAACCGCCCAGGGCCAGGAAGGCTACCTTCACGAGTGGAAGAAGTAACACGCCAGGACGCGCGGAGCTGACGGACAACCTAACCAACAACGCGACAGCCGGAAAGTTTGCGGTTGTTTGCGGTTGTTTGCGGTTGTTTGCGGTTGGTCGCGGTTGGTCGCGGTTGGTCGCGGTTGGTGCGGTTGGTGCGGTTGGTGCGGTTGGTGCGGTTGGTTCGGTTGGTGCGGTTGAGCAGTGTCGCCCGAGATGGATGGTGCCGCCTCATCTCACGTGGTCGTGAAGGTCCTCTTGAAGTGAGGCGGGCACTCCTGCCTGCCCCTTTGGAAAACGCTGCATCCGCGATGACGCCACGGTTCCCAGCTCCAGCCGATGCAAGTCAGTGAAGTCCTTGCCCACCACCCGATGATACCACGCCGCGCGGCCCAGCCCTGCGCGAAGCGTCCTGGAGTGCGGCGGCAGAGGAGCACGGAGACCTCCGGGCTCCAGCGACGCCGCTCAGATCGCGCGAGAGATCCTCTTGCTAGCGCCAGATCCCGAACCCGCGAAGCGCAAGCGTGTGGCTGTCCAGGATCATCTGTGAATGCCGAAGGGTGGCGCTGCGCGACTCACGAAAGCACCACACAACCCAAACGTCCGGGGCTTCGATGCAAGCGGTGTCGCCGAGGCACGGGCGTTGCCTTTGCCTCTCTGCCACCGCGCTCCGGGACGCTTCGCGCAGTTCGCCATCGTCGGGCTGCCCCACCTCGCAGCCCCATCCGTCCTATGGCTCACATCCTTTCGATTGATGATTGCACAATAGACTGACATCCAAAAATCCCTCTGCCCGCCTCTAGGATTCATCGGACTTCAAGTCGCAGCGCGACGTCCGTGTTTTAGCCCGGCCTTTTAAGGCCGGGTATGGAAGGCAATCCTGTATGGATGATTAGGCAGAGTCGCAGCGCGACGACCAAACCGGTCAATTCAACCTTGATCTGCACCTGTAGGAATGGCGGGTCGTTCGGTC
>DASWXG010000451.1:0-1741 GCA_036405615.1 Prosthecobacter sp.
GGAGACGTGCATTACGGTTTTTATCCCTCAGCCGGAAAACTGCGACTGACCCGTTTTGAGGGGCCAGACGTGTACTCCTGGACCATCCTTTCGGACATGCCTTCGGAGGCCTACCGTGCTGGAGAGTGGAATCATCTGCGCGTACGAGCCGAGCCGGGTGTGATCACATGCTGGGTCAACGGGCGGCAGGTTTTGCAACAAAACGATGACGGTTTGCGCGGGGGGCAGGTGGGGCTGTGCAAGTTCAGAAACACCGTGGCGGAGTTTCGCGGTTTCCAGGTGGGCAGAGACCTTGCTGAAAAGCCCGTGGATGATGCCTTTGCAGGCAAGGTCGCCACGGCCCTGAACAGTCTTCACAAAGACGCCGGAGGCCGGAAAACAGTGCTTAACCAGCTTTTGGAAGAGCCTGCGGCCAGCCGCCAGCTGATCGTTTCCCGCCGGCGGGAACTGGAGCGCCAGGCAGAGTCGCTGCGGGAACTGGAGCGGGAGCTTCACCGCCGGAGCGTGACCCGCGATCTGTCTGCGGAACTCGCCAAGCCGGAGGATGACATTCATCTGATCCGTGCAGCCCTGCTTTTGTCCCGCCACGACAATCCTGAGGTGGAAGTGGACCAATACCTGCAGAGCTTTGCCCGCATGGTGGAGGATCTGAAAAAAGATCCCGAAATCGCGCAGGGAGCGGCTGTGGCTGTGAAACGGATCAACCGTTACCTGTTTGAAGAGAACGGATTTCATGGCAGCCGGCATGACTACAACAACAAGTCGAACAGCTACATGAACGAGTTGCTGGACGACCGGGAAGGGCTTCCAATCACACTCTCCGTTCTCTACATCGAACTCGCCGCCCGGCTTGGCGTCAAAGGTGTCTATGGTATCCCGCTTCCGGGAAAGTTCATGGTCGGCTATCGAGAAGGGCCTGAGGGTGAGTTGAAGCTGGTGGATGTCTTTGAGCGCGGAAAGAGCGTGACCGTTACACAGGCTGCCTTGGAATTGACAGAGAGAGGCGAGTTTGCCGAGGAGTCCCTGGAGCCTTCTTCCAAACGGGACATCATCCTGCGGATGCTGAACAACCTGCTGGCCTCTGCCCTGGATGATGCGGCTGCCATCAAGGATACCATGCCCTATCTGGACCTCTCCATCGCCCTGGATCCAGATGCCGCGGTGCAGCGCATCAACAGGGCGAGAATGAAGGAACGGCTGGGACTCAAAAAAGAAGCCGCCGAGGATGTGCGCTGGCTGACTGAGCACTTTCCTCAGGATGCCCCGGACGAGATCCGCGGGCAGTTGAAGGAGTGGCTGGATTCGCTGGAGTAGTCTCAGTGAGGTGTAGAAGCCGTGCTTTTCTTCACCTTGCACGCCCCGGCCAGTCATGGCACGTAGAGGCTGTTACATGAAGATCACGCGCCATACCGACCCTTCCTGGCAGGAAACCGCTGCCGCCCTGAACCGCCGTGCCGAGGCCAGCGATGCTGTGCAGGAAGTGGTGTCCGGGGTGATCAAAGCGGTGCGCTCCCGTGGGGATGCGGCGGTGCTGGAGTTTACTCAGCGGTTTGATGGTGCCACGCTTACGCCTGAGTCTCTGGCGGTGACGTCGGCAGAACTCGATGCCGCCTGGAACTCTGCGGACCAGGCTCTGCGCGAAGCTCTGGAAGCCTCGCACCGGAACGTTTTTGATTTTTCCCGGAAGAGCCTTCGTCAGGACTGGTCTGGCACCAATGAACAGGGCGCGGAGGTGGGCGAG
>DASWXG010000452.1:0-8419 GCA_036405615.1 Prosthecobacter sp.
CGCGGTCACCCAGGTAATAGTTGTCACCCATGCCGATCTCATCGCCATAGTAGATGATGGGCGTTCCCGGCATGGAGAACAGCAGGGAGTTGATAAGCTCGATCTTCTTGCGGTCATTGCCCATCAGCGGTGCCAGCCTGCGGCGGATGCCCAGATTGATGCGGGCCCGTACATCTTCCGCATACACCCGGTACATGTAGTCACGCTCCTCGTCCGTGACCATCTCCAAGGTCAGTTCGTCATGATTGCGCAGAAAGATGCCCCACTGACAGTTGTCCGGAATGGCCGGGGTCTGCTGCATAATCTCCACCAGGGGAAAGCGGTCTTCCATCTGGATGGTCATGAACAGCCGCGGCATCAGCGGGAAATGAAAATTCATGTGACACTCATCCCCTTCCCCGAAGTAGGCGGCGGAGTCTTCCGGCCACTGGTTGGCCTCCGCCAGCAGCATTCGGTTGTCGTAGTGGTCATCCACATGCTTGCGCAGCTTCTTCAGGAAGGCGTGCGTTTCAGGAAGGTTTTCGCCATTGGTCCCTTCCCGCTCATAAAGATAGGGCACCGCATCCAGGCGGACCCCGTCCACGCCTTTCTTCAGCCAGAAGTCCATCACCTTCAGCAGTTCTTTCTGCACCTTCGGGTTGTCGAAGTTGAGGTCGGGCTGGTGCGAATAGAAACGGTGCCAGAAGTAGGCCTTCGCCACGGGATCCCAGCTCCAGTTGGAAGGCTCGAAGTCTTTGAAGATGATGCGGGCTTCTGAATACTTGTCGGGTGTGTCACTCCAGACATAGTAGTCCCTTTCAGAGGATCCTGCGGGGGCCTGCCGCGCGCGCTGGAACCACGCGTGGCGGTCGCTGGTATGGTTGAGCACCAGCTCCGTGATCACCTTCAGTCCGCGGGCGTGGGCCTGATCCAGGAACTCCTGAAAGTCCTCCAGCGTGCCGTAGATCGGATTGACCGAGCAATAGTCTTCAATGTCATACCCGTCATCACGAAGAGGGGAGACATAGAATGGCAGCAGCCACAGGGCCGTCACCCCCAGATCTGTGAAGTGATCGAGCCTTTGGATCAGTCCCCGAAAATCGCCGATGCCGTCGCCATTGCTATCCTGGAAAGACCGTATGTGAAGCTGGTAAATAACGGCATCCTTAAACCAAAGATCGTTGCTCATGACTTTTGTTCGTAAACAGCAAAGGCCTTGCGTCTATAAACAGCCCGTGAACTCCGTCAAAAAAGGCCTTCGTCAGGGTTTCATGATCCGGCCTGCGCCGCTCTTCGTTTGCGGGTCGCCGCGGCTTTCCTGGCAGATGCCGAACGCTTCGATGCGGGACGGGCCGCAGAAGCCGCCCCGCCTTTGCGCCCGCCCTTCTTATAGGGGGTCTTGTTTTCGGCTTTGCCGCGTCCGGAGCCGCTCTTCTTGCCGCCGCCCGAGGCTTTGTTGACGGTGGCCCAGGCTCGCTTTTCAGCCTCCTCTTCCGGCACACCGCGCTTCTCGTAGCCTTCCTCAATGTGCTCGGCCTGACGCTTCTGTTTGTCCGTGTAACTGGATTTGTCTCCTTTTGACATAACAATGAATGGGTTCACCCCTGCATCGCTATGTTCACGCCGTCCGGATGCCGGAAAAAAAACGGTCATCCGGGCGGCTGGCTGTGTCGGATGGCTCAGTCCCCTTTCAAGAACTCGCGCTTGAGGTCCTCCATCATGGCCTGCGTGGCTGGGGACTCCACATCCACCTGGATCAGAGGTTCATCGTTGGGCCCTGTCTTTTCCAAGGGCACAGGAGGACGCCACGGAGAAAGCCCTTTCTGGGCCAGAAACTCCACGAAGCGGGTGACGAGAGGTTCCTCCACATGAAAGCTATAAACCGACTGTTCATGCGTGGGGGGGATAAGAATGATGGGATCAGTGTCCATGGCAGTGTTTGAAAATGCAGGCATCAGGGAATCGGATGCCCCGGCTTTCCTGGCTGTAGCACCGCCTCGCCCGGAAGCCCGAACATCCAACCCGCAGGCACAGGGCGATACCCTAGACTTATGAACGCCCTTTCCACCTCACGACGCGGGTTCCTCCTCTCCTCTGCCAGCCTGGCGGGCCTTGCCGGGTTAAGCGCTCCGGCGGCAGCCGCGCAGCCGGCAGGAGACAGCAGCACAGCACCAGCAACCGCATCAACCGCCATCGGCAAGGCAGCAAGGAATGTACCGCTGGCACCTCCGGACAAACAGCCTGAGGGCCTGAAGATTCCGGAGAAACCTGCACGGCAGGCTGGCTGGGCCATTGTGGGCTTGGGGCAACTGGCACTGGAAGAGATCATGCCCGCGTTCGCCGAATGCCAGACTTCGAAACCTGTCGCGCTGGTCAGCGGACACCCGGACAAAGCCAGGAAAGTCGCCAAAGCCTACGGCGTCAGCGAAGACGCGATTTACGACTATCAAACCTATGACCGCCTGGCGGACAACAAAGAGGTGGATGTCATTTACATCGTGCTGCCTAACAGCATGCATGCCGAATTCACCATCCGCGGCCTCAAAGCTGGCAAGCATGTCCTCTGTGAAAAGCCGATGGCGACCAGTGCCCGCGATGCGGAGCAGATGATCGCCGCGGCCCAGGCAGCCAAACGGCACCTCATGATTGCCTACCGGCTGCATTATGAGCCTTTCAACATGAAGGCCATGGAGATCTGCAAGAGCGGGGTCCTGGGCAAAATCAAAACTTTTGTATCCACCAACGGGCAGAATGTCGAGGCGCCCAACATCCGGCTGAGCGGTGAACTGGGCGGGGGACCAATGGGGGATGTGGGCGTCTACAGCATCAACGCTGCACGCTACACCCTGGGCGAAGAACCCGTGGAGGCCTATGCAGTGGCACAACGCCCCGCTGATGATCCCCGCTTCCGCGAGGTTCCGGAGAGTGTGGCTTACACCCTGCGCTATCCTTCAGGAGCCATTGCTCACTGCGACTGCTCTTTTGGCATGGCGGAAAGCCGTTTTTACCAAGTTCATGGAACTGAAGGTTCATTAAAGATGGATCCCGCGTTCAGCTACCGGGGCCTGCGGCTTCATGTCAAAGAGGGCGACCCTAAAAAGGGCAACGCCGCAGCCAAGGAACTGATGCTTCCGGCCAAGAATCATTTTGCCCAGGAAATGGACCACTTTTCTTCCGTCATCCTGGATGGAGAAACCTGCCGGACTCCCGGTGAAATGGGTCTGGCTGACATGCGCATTCTCGAGGCTTTGGAAGCCTCTCTAAAGACCGGCAAACCGGAGCCTGTCGTGCAGGCCTGACATTCAACTCAACACCCCACACCCCTATGGACGAATTCACCGAACCTAACCGCCAGGCCGCCAAAAATCAGGGCGGATGCCTGGTGCTCTTTCTTGCTCTGCTCATTCTCGCCGGGCTGGCCATGTGGTTTTACCTCTGGGGAGGTGCAGCCCCCAAGACTGAGCAGCCTGTGGCACCGCCTGAGAAAAAGGCAGCCAGTCTCAATGGCGGGGCGCCTGCCTATCGGATCATGGGAGAGATCTGAGCGGCGGCAGCTTTTGCTTCAGCGTTAGAACCGGCTCAAAAAGATCCCCATGCTTTTTGAGCCGTTTCAAGACGTCGGCAGCCTCAAATATCAGCGGTTTTTGGCGCTTTACCGACTGCTTCACTTCTTCCCAAGTTACAGGGGTGGAGACTGTTGGGTGTTCCTTGGCGCGCAGGGAATAGGCGTTGACCGTGGTTTTGTGATCGTCGTTCTGGCTCCAGTCCACCAGCACCTTCCCGGTTCTCAGTTTCTTCAGCATTTTGGACACCACCACATCCGGCCACTGCGACTCGAGAGCCTGAGCCACGGCATGGGCAAAGGCTTTGGTGCGATCATAGGTTAGGGGCGTGTTGAGCGGAACATAGACCTGCAGCCCTTTGGAGCCAGACGTCTTGGCAAAGCTTTGCAGGCCCAGGGAGTCAAACAGTCCCTTCAGGGCCAGTCCCACCTTGCAGCAGGTGAGGATATCCGCAGGCGGTCCGGGATCCAGGTCAAAGGCCAGCACGGCCGGTCTCTTGGGGGCGGCTTTGCGGTGCAGAAAGGTATGGAACTCCAGGTTGGCGAGGTTGGCCACCCACACCAGGGAGGGGAGGTCGCCAATCACGCAATAATTGATGGCTCCATCCGTCTTGGCCACCCGCGTAGTCTTGATCCAGTCCGGCCTGTGGCCCGGGCATTCCTTCTCATAAAAGAAAAAGCCCTCAACACCCTCTGGATAGCGTTTCAGGCTGAGCGCACGCGACTGAAGATGAGGAAGCAACCATTCAGAAACGGCAATGTAATACTGGATCACATCGCCTTTGGTGAAACCCGTCTTGGGATACATCACCTTGTCGAGATTGCTCACCGGCACCTCCACCCCCTCCACTTCCAGATATGTTTTTTTGCTCATGAGTGGGAAGAAGGGGTTTCGCGGATGACGTCCTTGGCCGGCTTGTCTTCCCGCAGGCCGAGGAATACCGGCTGGCGCAGACGGTTGTCGCGGGTCCATTCGGAGAACTTCACCTGGCACACCAGTTTGGGAGCCAGCCAGGTGCAATTTTTCATTTCACTGCGCGTGATTCCCTGCCCCCACCGGCCGCTGCTTTCCGCCGGCAGATTGGCAAAGGGGCATTTCTCGCGGATCAGGGGCTTGAACCGTTGATGCAACTCTTTGAGCAAGCGTTCGTTGAAACCGGTCCCCACCTTGCCTGCGCACTGGAGTTTGCCGTTTTGATAAACACCGATGATTAAGGCCCCCAAGTGCTTGCGGCTGCCCTTCGGTTTTGTGTAACCGCCGATTACCACTTCTTGCTCGGCCCCCAGTTTGAGTTTGATCCATTGACCGCTACGCCGCCCCACCTCATACCGGGAGTCCTGCCGTTTGCCAATCAACCCCTCCAGCCCCAGCTTTTTCACCTGGGTCAGGAGGTCGCCGACCTCACCCGTCAATGATGCAGAGTATCGGACCGTCTCTGATTTTCCCAGCAGGGCTTTCAGTGCCTCTTTTCGCTCTGTCAGCGGCTTCGTTTTGAGATCCTTCCGCTTCAGCGTCAGCAGGTCAAAAGCATAAAAGCAGAGAGGCGGCTGCTCCTGCCCGAGATCGTAGGCCTGAAGCATCTGGAACGATGACTTGCCGCTCTTGTCCAGCGCCACGATTTCGCCATCCAGGATGCAATCCGGCAGATCCATTTTTTCCAGTTCCTGAACAATCTCCGGGAACTTTTCCGTCATGTCATTTTCAGTCCGCGACATCAGGGTGACCCGCCCTTTGTGGATGATGGCCAAGGACCTGAAGCCGTCGAATTTGATCTCATAGATCCATCCTTCATCTTCCGGAGCAGCATCTACCAGCCTGGCCTTCATGGGCTCCACAAAGGCCAGTGAGCGCGGCAGGGGCAGTGCCTTGTCTGGTTTGTCCTTTGGTTGGCGCTCCGCGACAGGTGGTTTCTTTCCCTGCTTCTTCTCAGGGCTTCCCAACCATGGAGCAGCCTTGGCGAGTTGGGCCATGGTTCTCCCAGAGGCGGCAGACAGATTGTCCTGGCGTTTGCTGACCGGTTTCATGTCTTCTCCGCCACGGATCAGCAGCCACTGGTCCTCATCCCGGAGGCGAACAAGATACCATTCCCCGCGAAGCTTATGGCCAGACAGTACAAAGTGCAGTTTTCCTCCGGCCAGTTCTTTGGCAGGGGTTTTTGACAAGGGTTCATAAGTGCCGGTATCCCAAACCATGACCGTGCCTCCCCCATACTGGCCTTGAGGAATCGGCCCCTCAAAATCAATGTAGGCCACAGGGTGGTCCTCCACATGCACGGCCAGCCGCTTTTCGCCTTTGGCGAAAGGGATGCCTTTGGGCACAGCCCAGGACTTCAGGGTGCCTTGAAGTTCCAGGCGGAAATCATAGTGAAGCCGTGAGGCTTCGTGCTTCTGCACCACAAAGCGATGTTCCTTCTTCGCCGTCCTCGCAGATCTCTTTCCGGCGGCAGGTTCCGCCGTGACCTTGAAATTGCGCTTCCGCTGGTATTCCCGCAATGACATGGCGTTTCATCATGCCGCCTTCTTCCGGCCTTTGGGTTTTGCTGCAGCGGGCCGCTTTTTAGCAACCTTCGTCCTGCTCCTGCCTTTGGTCGCAGTCTTCTTCGCGGCTGTCTTTTTCGCGCTGGCAGGCTTGGCGCCTCCCGTCTTTTTCAGGCTTTCCTGCAACACAGCCACGAGGTCAATGACATTGGACGGCCGTCTGGTCTTGGCCGGCCGGGAAGGCTTCACTTCGCCATGAGCCACCTTTTCCTCGATCATTTCCTCCAGCGCCTCGCGGTACTCATCTTTGTATTCCTCCGGCTGCCAGGGCGTGGTCATGCTCTCGATCAGCTTTTCGGCCATGTTGATCTCGGCTTTGCCGGGGGCACTTCCCTCCGGGGCTTTCAGATCGGATGAATCCCTCAATTCATCCGGAAAATGCATCAGCTCCAGCATGAGGTTCTTGCCCTGCGGTTTGATGGCAGCGAGGTGCTGGCGCGTCTTGATGACCACACGGGCAATGGCAATCTTGCCGCTCTTGTTGAGCGCATCCCGCAACAGGATGTAGGCCTTGCCGCCTCCCTTGCCCACCTCCAGGTGGTAGGGTTTGTAGAACAGCAGGGGGTTCACGTCCTCCAGCGCCACAAAGTTCATGATATCCACGGTCTGCGTGGCCTCGACATCCACCCGTTTAAAATCCTCGTCTTTGATGACGATGAACTTGCCCTTCTCGTATTCGTAGCCCTTGACGATCTTGTCCCAGGGGACCTCACGGCCGTCTTTCTCAGCGACACGCTTGTAGTTAACCGGGCTCAAGTCACTGCCGCGCAACAGACGGAATTGCAGTTCCTCCCGGCGGATGGCTGGAAACAGGGAAACCGGGATGGATACCAGCCCAAAACTGATGGTGCCTTTCCAGATCGCTCTCATGGCATTCAAGGGGTGCCATGAGATTCGCGGGAAAGGAATCTCCTGCGCCTGCCTTCCGGCAGAAGCGGGTCTTGGAGACATTTACGAACGCACCGTCAGGGCATAGCGGCCTTCGCGGGAACCCAGTTCAACAGGGGCGCCGTAGATCTCGCTCAGCGATTCGCTGGACAGCACCTCGTCTTTGGTGCCGGCAGCATGCACATTGCCGTCCTTCAGCAGCAGCACATGGGAGATGCAGGGCAGAATTTCTTCCACGTGGTGCGTCACCATCACCAGGGACGGGGCTTCCGGCCAGGTGGAGATTTCCGCCATCCATGCCAGGAAATGTTCACGGGCCACAGGGTCCAGCCCTGCACAGGGTTCGTCGAGAATCAGCACGCGAAACTGCGCCATCAGTGCGCGGCAGATCAGTACTTTTTGTTTTTCGCCTTGGGAAAGGGTTCCCCAGAGGCTTTTCCGCAGATGCTGGCTTCCTGTCGCTTTCAGCAGGCCGGCTGCCTGCCGCTGCCATGCGGCGGGTGGATCCTGCCAGAGGTTCAGTTTGGCTTCACGACCGCTGGCGATCACGTTGAGGACCGGCTCCCCAGGTTCAATGTAGGTGGTCAGGGTGTTGGTCACCAGGCCAACCCGCTTGCGGACTTCCCGCCAGTCGCTGTTGCCAAAAGTGTCCTCACCAATCTGGATTTCCCCGTCCGTCGCCGGTTCATACCCGGTGATGAGATTGATCAGTGACGTCTTGCCGCAGCCGTTGGGCCCCAGGATGCACCAGTGCTGGCCCTCCGTGACCTCCCAATCGATTCCCTTGAGAATGCGGCGTCCGCCACGCACAAAGGTGGCCTTTTGAACACGTAAAACTGAAGACATGGGCCGTTGATGTAGCGCGGCCAGCCCCGTCCTGCAAAGGCCAAGCGCGCTGGGCGCCTCTTTCGAGGTCCTTCCCCAGCGCTCCCTTCGCAAGCGAGGATTGAAGATCAGCCATCCCGGTGCAAGGTAGAGGGTGGGTTCCGCGTATTTTCGTAGCCTCGAAGCGTATTTTCGGACGTTTTGAGGCCTTCGCGACCCCCTCATCGCTCCTCAGATGTCCACCCAGACTCCATTTTTCCTCCGGCTTCTCGGCGGCAGTATTGCCGTCGCCGGATCGTTTGCCTCCGCTGCCGACACGGTCTTTCCGCCGGAGCAGATCGAATTCTTCGAAAAGAGTGTGCGGCCCGTGCTGGCAGAAAATTGCTATTCCTGCCACGGCGGGCACAAGCATGAGAACGGCCTGCGGGTGGACCTGCGCAGCGCCATCCTGCGCGGCAGCGACTACGGCAAAGTGGTGGAACCGGGCAACCCGGCTGTTTCCAAGCTGATCAAGGCCATCAACCATGCCCCGGGCCTGGAGGCGATGCCCAAAAAGGGCGACAAATTGAAGCCTTCTGACATCGCCGCGCTGGAAAAATGGGTTCAGATGGGTCTCCCATGGCCTGA
>DASWXG010000453.1:0-3085 GCA_036405615.1 Prosthecobacter sp.
CTCGACTACTTCGTCGCTGACCGCACCCAGACCATCGGCCTCGGTGAATGGGACGCCGACGGGGATGTCAACGGTGCCAGCGGCAGCGCGTGGGTGGGCTCCAATCTCACCGGCCTGACGGTGTCCGGCGGTGTGATCTCCGGAACAGGCTCTGGCGATGCCATCCTCAGCCAGGGGATGAGCTTCAATGGCGCATCCTTCGGTGTCGTGGAGATCCGCATGAAGGCTTCAGGTTCCAAGGCTGAGCTTTTCTGGGCAAACAACGGCTCTTTCGTCGGAGGTCAGCAGGTGGACTTGGGCAACCATGATGGGGCTTATCATGTCTACACGGTGGACCTCTCCAAGGAAAGCAGTTGGATCAGCGGGACAAACATGCGCCTTCGCCTGGATCCTGTGACCACAGCGGGCATGACTTTTGAGGTGGACTATGTCCGGGTCATGCAGGTGCCCGTGGCGCACTGGGATGCGGATGGCAATGCCTCCGCAGCCACGGGCGGCAGCGGTGTCTGGGAAGCAGCCCAGACCAACCGTGCCTGGCGCGGGGAGCAAAGCGGTACCGCAGGCGGAGGCCTGCCCACCTACTGGGTGAACAGTCCCTATGATGACGCGGTTTTCGCCGGCACTGCGGGCACAGTGACGGTCAATGGCGCGGTAACCGTGAACGACCTGTCTTTTCAAACCAGCGGTTACCAACTGGTCTCAGGGACCGTCAATCTGGCGGGCGCGGCCCCGGCCATTGAGGTGACCACAGGTGCGGCAGAGGTCCAGTCAACTCTCACCGGCACGGTGGGACTGAACAAAACGGGCCCTGGCGCATTGATACTCTCCGGTTCCAACAGTTATTCGGGTGGAACCACGCTTTCCGCCGGTGCCTTGCTGGTGGCCAACACCGGCGGCTCGGCGACCGGAACCGGAATCGTGACTGTGGCTGCCGGTGCAACGCTGGGCGGAAACGGCACGCTCTCCGGTGCGGTCACAGTGAACGGACGTGTTTCACCCGGCGGCGACGGTTTGCTGGCCAATCATGGCATCGGTGTGCTGAAGACCGGGGCGCTGACTCTGACCGCCGCTTCCTCCGGCAGTGTTTTTGAACTCGCCGGAAACGGTTTCGCCAGTGACAGCCTCACCCTTCAGGGCGGCAGCGGTATCAATGTCGCTTATCTCTCCAACATCGCCAACCGCACCGCAGGCGGCAATGACCGCCTGGAGGTCCAGGGGGCCTTGAATCTCAGTGAAACAGGATTTGTGCAGGTGCTGTTTGCCGACGGTTATCTCCCGTCCTATGGGCACGCCTACGACCTGCTGGACTGGTCCAGCCTCACCATCACCAATTTTACTTATGGTTCCGTGGGAGCATTGCGAACAGGCGGCGACACAGAAAATGCCTCCTTTGACCTGGATCTGCCGGATCTGAACTCCGCCACCACCGGGCTGTACTACAACATGGACGCCTTCCTCTCGCACGGAGTCATCGTGGTGGTGCCGGAACCGGGGCGGGCAGGGCTTCTGTTGGGCGGCATTTTCCTGCTGGTTTTTCGCCGCCGCCGGAGTTGCTCCACAGGTTGTTAGGCGGGCGTTGCCATTCCCAGTTTTGCCAGGACGGAGGCCAGATCCTCGGGGAGGGGAGCCTCCACGCTCACTTTCTGCCCGCTGGCAGGATGTTTCAGGGTGAGGCGGCGGGCGTGCAGGAACAGGCGTTTCAGGCCCAGGTCTTTCTTCAGCTTGCGGTTCAGCTCGAAATGGCCGTAAACATCATCGCCTAACAAATGATGCTGTCTTGAGGAGGCCTGGACGCGGATCTGGTGGGTCTTGCCGGTGATGAGATCAATCTCGATCAGCGACACACGCTCGCCCGTATGGTGCGCCATCACGCGGAAATTCAGCTCGGCATTGGGCGGCCTGCCTTTCAGCACGCCTGTGCGCACACGCCCCTTTTCGCGGCTGGTCACCAAGTGATCCAGCCAGCTGCCCTCTTTGCCTGGGTTGCCGCGCACCAGCGCCAGGTACTGTTTTTGCACGGCATCTTCATCAAACAGAGTCCGGCACTTTTCCGCCGTCTTTTCATCCAGGGCACCCAGCAGGACCCCGGAAGTGTCCTGGTCCAGCCGGTGGATCAGCCAGACCTTGCCGCCCGGTCCGTCAAAACACTTTTGCTCCTGGTCGTACCGGCCTTCAAAGGCCGCCTGTTCTGTGCCGCGTGCGGTGTTGGGATGGGAAAGAACACCCGCCGGTTTGTTCACGATCACAATGAAACGGTCCCGGTGCAAAACGGGGCATTGGGTGATGGCGGGGAGCTCGGCCGGCGGCATGGTTACGAATGGCATGCAAAGCAGGCCCTGTCACGGTCTTCGTCTGTGCTTACAGCTTGCCGATCTGGCCCACGGTAAGGCCTCCGTCGATGGTGATGATTTCACCCGTCAGATACCGGCCCGCTGGCGAGCACAGGTAGACCACCGCCCCCGCGCAATCCTCCGGTGTTCCCACCTGTCCCAGCAGAATCTTTTTCTCGTAGTGCCGGAGCAGGTCCTGGGAGCGCGGTTCCATCCAGACGGAGGTCAGCGGTGTCCGGATCAGCCCCGGGGCGATACCGTTGACCCGGATGCCCATGGGGGCCAGGGAGACCGCCAGTGTGCGGGTCAGCATCACCAGCGCCCCCTTGCTGGCGTCGTAGGCGCAGGAATCCGCCTCGGCCTGGAATCCATTGGTGGAGGAGGTGATGACAATGCTGCCGGGAACACCCCGGGCCACGCACTGGCGGGCAAAGGCCTGGGCCAGAAAGAAGGTCGAAGTCACGTTCAGCTGGAAGGTGCGGTCCCACAGCTCGCGGGTCATCTCCAGCACAGGCAGGTCAAAAAAACTCCCCGCATTGCACACCAGAGTGTCTGTCTCACCTGCCGCATCCATCAGCAGTTGCGGGCCTTCTGCATCCAGCAGGTCGGCCTTCACATAACCGGCGGTTTCGTGCAGCGTTTCAGGACGGTCTTGCAGGCCGTGGTGAACCACGGCGGCCCCGGCTTCATGCAAGGCCTGGCCGATTGCCAGGCCGATGCCCTGGGAAGAACCGGTGACCAGTGCGCGTCTGCCT
>DASWXG010000454.1:0-3940 GCA_036405615.1 Prosthecobacter sp.
GTACGCGATATGGGTGGCGGACATGGCCACCGGAACGAGCAGGTTCGAGCCCTGGCCTTCTTTGGGAACCAGCGAGCCGTAAGCGATCTCGTAGGGGCCGTTGGTGCTCACCCCGATGTCACCTTCGTTCTGCACGTGGCCTTCAGGGGTGATGTAGCGCTGCACATTGTGACTGTCGATGGTGTAGCTGCCCATGCCGACGGATTCCGGGGTGGGTTTCAGCTTGCGCAGCTCGTTTTCGGTCATCACGAAGTGGCCGATCATGCGGCGGGCTTCGCGGATGTAGAGCTGGTGGGACCAGTTGCCGTTGTCGGTGAACTCGTCCTTGGGCAGGCCCCAGGTGTTCATCTCCTTGCGCACATCTTCCGGCACGCGCGGGTCGTTGGCGATGAACCACAGCAGGCCCTGTTGATAGGTGCGGTGTTCATCAATGATCTCCTTGCGGCGCTCATAGCTGGCCTCCGGATAGTCGTAGTTGTAACCGATGTTGTCGAAGCTGAAGGGGCCGTGGTTGTTGGTGTCGGTCTTGTGGTTCGGGATCGGGTCGAACTTCTCGAAGGTTTCACGCCAGCCGGCGTCAAAGACGCGGAGGATCAGCTCATACTGGCTGGCATCATACTTCTCCGGTTTGGGGAAGGGGATGCGGTTGGAGGCCTCGTTGGTGTAGCAGGCGCGGAAGCAGTAGGCCTGCACGCGCTTGTCACCTTCGCCTTTGATGCCGGGATCTTCCGTGCTGATGCGGGCCAGGACGCCGCTTTTGGGATCTCCCGGCACCTTGTAAGGGCTGATAGGCGTCTTCACCGCACCGAAGTGGTGGCGGTGATGAAGCACGCCCACCTGGATGCCGTTGTGTTCTTCACCATAGACGCTGTTGGCTTCGCGGCCGACATGGTATTTGACGCCTGCTGCGGCCATGAGATCGCCCTCATAGGTGGAGTCAATGAACATCTTTCCGGCGTAGGTTTTGCCGTCGAGAGTGGTGATGGCGACAATCTTGTCCCCCTCTTTTTTCACACCCTTTTCACGGTCCAGCCACGCGTCGCGCACCACCGGGATGTCGAGTTCCTTGATCCAGGCTTCGAAGATCTTTTCCGCAGCGCTGGGTTCAAAGATCCACATGGTACGGTTTTCACCGTCCATGGCCGGGGTGCCCTGGCCTTTGTTTCCATATTCGCTCTTCTTCTGCTGCACCCAGGATTCGTCTTTCTGGTAGTGCTGGTAGATGCGGTGGTAAAATTCGCGGGAGAGGCCGCCGATGACGGCCTTGTTACCCGTGTCGGTAAAACCGAGGCCGCCGCTGCTGAGACCGCCCAGGTGTTTGTCCGGGCTGACGATGATCACGGATTTGCCCATCTTCTTCACCTGCACGGCGGAGGTGATGGCAGCACAGGTGCCGCCATAGATCACGACATCATGCTCTGGGGTGGCCGCTTGCGCGGCAAGATGGAAGGAGAGGAAGGCAATGAGGCAGGTTGGAAGTCTCATGAGGGGGGTGTACTCGGCCAGAAAGCGGCGCCTTGTCAACGCTAACAGCCCGCTGCGCTCTTTCGTGGACTTTCAAATTATGAGGCTGGCAACGGTCTTGCTGCCGGCTTCCCGGCAGTTCCTAGAAGGTGTGAATGAAAAGCCCGGAGCGCAATTTGGGTTCAAACCAGGTGCTTTTGGGAGGCATGATCTGGCTTGCATCGGAGATGGTCATGAGCTGGTCCACGGTCACCGGATGCATGCTGAAGGCCACGGCATGCTCCCCGCTGTCCACGAGCTTCTCCAGTTCTTCCGTGCCACGGATGCCGCCGATGAAATCAATGCGCTTGCTGGTGCGCGGGTCATCGATGCCCAGCACGGGTTTGAGAAGGCGGTCCTGAAGGATGCTCACGTCCAGCTGGTCAATGACGCTGTCATCTTTGTCAGCAGTCCATTGCAGATCATACCAGTGGCCCTCGAGATACATGCTGGCATGGCCGGGCTTGGTGGGGGATTTTTCCTCGGTGGCCGTGACTTTGAAAACGCTGCTGACTTCCTGAAGGAAGCCTGTCGTATCGTGGCCGTTGAGGTCCTTCACCGCCCGGTTGTAGGGCAGGATGCTCAGGTCACCGGCAGGGAACATCACACAGAGGAACCAGTTATACTCTTCGGTGCCGTTGTGCTCCGGGTTGGAGGCTTTGCGCTGGCGGCTGACGCGGTAGGCACTGGCAGCGCGATGGTGACCGTCTGCAATGTAAGCCGCAGGAACCTGGCGGGCAAAGAGCTGTTCGATGTCGGCGCAGTCCCCGGCGGGCAGTCGCCACACCTGGTGGCGTACGCCATCTTCGGCGGTGAAGTCATGCACCGGGTCATTGCCCAGCCGGAACGCATTGACGATTTGATCCACGGCTGGAACTCCCGGGTAGGTGAGGAAAATAGGGCCCGTGTTCGCGCTCAGTGTGTCCACCAGCAGGGCGCGGTCGTCCTCTTTATCAGGCCGGGTCTTTTCATGCTTTTTGATGACATCATTTTCATAGTCATCCGTCAGGCAGACCCCGACCAGGCCGGTCTGGCTGCGCTCGCCCAAAGTCTGGCGATAGATATACAAGCTGGGGGAGGTTTCCCGGACCAGGATGCCGGAGCTTTGCAAGCGTTCGAAGTTTTCCCGGGCCTTGGAATAGACCTCCAGGGAGTAGGGGTCGGTTTCCTCTGGCAGGTCTATTTCTGCGCGGTCTACGTGCAGAAGGCTGTTCGGTTTGCCAGCTGCGAGGGCGCTGGCTTCCTCGCGGTTGACGACATCATACGGCACCGCTGCGACTTCGGCAGCAAGTTCGGGAACGGGGACCAGGCCCTGAAAGGAACGGAAACGCATCGGGAAGAAATCCTGGCCGGAAGGCGTCAGGCCGTCAAGTGGCGCCAGGGGAGGATTCCCACGGAGTCTACTTTTGAAACGGCCTGCATTCAGGCGGCCTCTTGAGCCAGGCGTAGATATCTTCGGTCATGCAGTCCATGGCGGCTGTCTGAAAATCCTGCATCCGGTAGGCCCACAGGTCATTGAGGCCGACCTTGGTGTTCCTCAGCGATTGCTGCAGCAGGGGATGCTGGAAGATTTTTTCGTTACGGTCCCGGACAAGATCACTTTCCCGGTAGGTGACAAACTGGTAGAAGGGCTCCGTCTTTACGCCGCCGTCCCGCATCACCGGTTGCAGATACTCCTTGGTGTATCGGTAGGGAACGCCCATGAGCATCTCCACGTGATGTACGATGCTGCAAGTGTGCTGGGGGGGCAGACCGATGCTTACAAACCAGGCATTGCGTTGGATCATCCGGTCAAACGGCGTACCCGGCCCGTAGGCATGACGGGTGCTGCGCCCGCAAAGCTCTTCGGATTTAGCACCTAACGCGGTGACCGAAGCGAAGGGGTGAAACTGGCGCACGCTGCCAGGCTGGCTCCGCAGATGCTCGGTCCAGGCCCCCCGTTCGCTGGGGGTCGAGCACGCATCAAAAACCCGGTCCGTATTGCACAGGGAAAAGCTGTGGGTGGGAACCACGGCTGTCCCTGTGGATCCAAGAACGTCCTGCAAAGCTTCGAGGTGGGCTTCCAGCGTGCGTTGCTTGTGAAAGGAGTCGTGAAAACCGAGGCTGCCCAGGTTCCCTGTGACATACGCGATTTCACCGGAGGCGAGCCCCAACCTTGTCAATGCCTGCGTGAGGTCGCGGGTCGTATAATGCGGGCGTGATTTCATGCAGCGGCGACAGCCGGGGGGAGTGCCATCTGGGGCGACGTGCGCAGCAGTTGCTGGCTATGCAGCATCTGGATGGAGGCGAACAGATCCCAAGCGGGCTTCCCGAGAACATTGGCGACATCCACCACGTCGTGATTGCCGTCGCAGTAGGCCATAATGTCCACCAGCGTGCGGGAACTGGCAGCAGCGCCTTTGCGGCTCAGCGTGGGATAGAGCTGCCGGCGGCCGAG
>DASWXG010000455.1:0-5553 GCA_036405615.1 Prosthecobacter sp.
GGACCGCTCTACAGCATCCTCCTTCCAGAAGGCTGGCAGCACACAGGGAGCAAGACAGCCGGAGGCGTGCTGAAAAATGACAATTTCAAAAAGGGCAGCACCCATCTCGGCATCGTCTGGGTTCCCAATCCCGACTCCACCTCAGACAGCTCCCTCCTCTCCCAAGCCACCGCCCCCTTCGTGCGGATGCTGGATGCCCCCTCCGCCGCTGTCACCCAATCCATGAAAGGCTACTGGCACAAACGCCAGGTCCCTGAAGGCATCCGCATCAGCTCCACCTTGAACAACATTCCCGTCGTCATCAGCGCCGCCGTCCTTCATGCAGACCACGGCCGCTTCATCATCCTCCACGCCACCAACAACCAGACCGTCCCCGGTGAGGAAGAAACCCTCATCCGCAGCTTCACCCCCAATCCCTAACCAACGATACACTCAAGAAAGTCACAGCTGCCGCAGGGTGTGTTTTATAAGCGGGAAAGGGCCGCCCCCACCACACCCCAGCCTCCCTCAGGCGGCGTCCAGAAGGCATCCATTCTGACAGTTCTTTTGAAAATCAGTCCGCCCCCAGGCGTGAAACCCGGGCCAGGATGGCCCCCATGAAAAAACTGTCCTTCCTCTGCGCCGCCCCCCTTCTGCTCTTCACAGCAAGCGAAGCCCTCGCCGCCCCCATTCTCCCAGCCCCCGCACCGCCCAGGCCTCCGCGTCCGGTCAGGCCCGCCGCCGTCTCCTTCGACGACAAACACTTCCTGCTCAGCGAAATCGCCGCCTTGGAGGGAGAGCACAAATCCCTCATCATCCACCTCAAAGGCGGCGGCAGATTCACCATCAAAGGAGACGCCAGCGACCAGGCCAAAAGAGCCATCCTCGACTACTGGAAAACGCTCTGACACTCCCCCTCACGGCGCAGCTCAAACATTCAACCGCGCCCCCCCACGGGGCCAGGGATGCCCCCTCAGTCCTGCGGCCAGCCCGGCCGCAGATCCACCAGGCCAGACCACACCGGCGTATTCCCCAGGCTGCTGCCTTTCACCTCCGCAGACGGCAGCTCCGGCAGCAAAAAGTAACCCAGCCCCCTGTCCTGGCCCGGGATCAATGCCCCCCTTAAAGAGCACCGTACGGTGCAAGACCTGCCCGGCCCTCGCCGGGTTCTCATCCGCCAGCTTAAAGCTGCCCGTGAACAGCCCCATAGCCGCATTCAGGCTCAGGACAAAACCCGCCGGATTCCTGCCCAGGATGCCCATCACTCCAAACAGCACCAGCTACACGTTAGCAAGTTTCTGCAACCGGGACAGAACCTCAGCCTCACGGCCAGACTCAGGCACAAGGTTTCCGATCTGGTCTAAAAAACGTTCGTCCTGACACAGTTCCTGGCAACATTGAGCCAGGAAACGCCGGACATCGAGAGACGCATTTCCAACGTCTTCAAAAAGCTCCATTCGGCCATCCACCACAGCAATGATGTCCTCCATGTCCTTGCTACCGAGATAGTCCCCGCGACCTCGGCTGCGGAAAGCCTCAAATTTGGTCGCCAAAAAACAGGGGGCCGAGGCTATCCAGACCGGCGAACCATGCAACACCACCCGTTGGGCCTCCCTCATGACATACTGAAACCAGCGATTGGTTCGGCCAAACATTTCAGAGTCTTGGTCGGGCAGGAAATCAATCCGGGTCTCGTCATGATACCAGGTGAAGAGCGGATCTTCATTAAAGAGATCCTGGGTAAACCCCGCCTCTCGCAATGCTATATCCATCCGCATTCGCCGGTCATCATTCCGGTGTTCCAAAATCAAATCCAGGTCCTTCGTACTAGAAGGCGAAGGTGCGGCAGGGTCTGAGATCAGTAACGCGACAATCCCCCCTCCGATAAACACTGGCTCCCACGGATGACGTTCATCCTTATCCAGGTCGTCGTCCGCAAATGGATTTGAAAACGCGGCATAAGCCATTCCCTTCTTCAAGATATCCGGAAGAATCCTTGCGAGCTCCGCAATGATTGTCAGGCATTCTTGGGGATAGAGTCGGTCGCTCATGAGAGTCGGTCCTGAATGTGATCTGCCGCCAGTGTTGCCTCACGTCCAGCCTTCGCACGGACCAGATCCAGCAAAGCCAGCCACTCATGCATGAATGGATCTTTCAAAGCCACCGCTGCCGCTTGAGCGTAGAGTGGTTTTATGCTTTCCCCGCGTAGATCTCCCTCAGGGTGCAACCACACGGTGGACACGGGCGATGCAGATAAATTGAGCACCTGAGCCACCTGGGGCAAACTCGCTCCCGTAGCTACCCCCCGGCCTGTTGCTCCAGCCGTAACAGGCCAGATATACTTCAGCCCATGAATCAAAAATTCAGCCAGAGCCGTTGAATTAGGCACAGGCATGCTGCGCGAGACATTGCTCAGCGGTTTTCTCAGCAAACCAGCCTCCAGCCCGCGCTTCACCGCTGCATGCACCTCGGAAGCACTCAAAATCAATGAGTTAGCCAAGCTGGCGAACGTTGGAACCTGCAGCGTTCCTTTGGTTTCCAGCAGCTTGATGGCTACGGCAATGTCGTGGGATCTGAGCATTTTTTACTTTTCTTGCTGACAGCGTTATTCTATATTCGCGAATCGCGAATGTCGAACGAAACCACAATCCCAGCAAAAGAATCTTGGAAAAGGCTCTGGCTCCCACTGGCAAATTGGGATGCTGCACCACGCATGGGAGATGACTTTTTGACGCCAGATGGCGAGCCCTTTGCCTCGCAGTGGTATTCCCGGCAAAAAGTCGGCGGCATTCAGAGATTAGAAGATTACGGCAGCTTCCCCTTTCTGCTTTTGCTGGGTCGGCCAGGTGCTGGCAAAAGCGAAGAACTCAAAAGGGCTCACCAAGAGAATGCCCTGGGCAAATCCATCCTGATCACAGGCAAGGAAATCGGCTCCGCCGACCCTGGCCAAAAGATTCAGCAACTGATCGAAGCCGACTTTCCCCAGGAAGGCGACAGGGACGGCCTGCGCATCTTGTTCGATGGCCTGGATGAAGTCCTTCTCTCCAACAACAACTTCGTATCCAACCTCAAAGCCTGGATGCGCCTCCACAAGAACGCCGCAGGCCACCCCAAGTATCGCCTGGCCATCTCCACCCGCTGGGCCAACTGGCCCGAAATGGCCGTCCAGGATCTGGCACAACTCTGGCCGCAGCCAGACTTCCTGGCCCTGGTGCTGGCCCCGCTGAAACGGGACGAGGTCTTCGCCACCTTAAAAAACCGCTATGGCGACGCGGCAGCCAACCAGTTTTGGCATCAAATGAGCACTCGCCGTCTTCAGCCCCTCGCCTGCTGGCCACAGAGTTTGTTAGGCCTTATGCGCGGCTTTGAGGACACGGGAAAAACAAAACTGGCTCAATCCTATGCTGAGGCCGTGGGTGATCTGGTCGTCTCTCTCTGCGCTTTAACCGACAATCGCGACGACAACTCCCGCTGGGACGCATCTATCTCAGGACTGGAATGGCGCAAGCGCTTGGCCGGGCGGCTCGCCGCCACCATGGTCTTTTCCGGCCGGGCAAAGCTAAGCCTCGAATCCGTAAACACAGGCCTGTCTTCAGAAGTGCTTCGGGCGGCAGACCTGAGCCACACAGAGGAGACCTGGCATCACTTACCCAAATTAATCGAGCAAAATGATGTGGACCAGTTGGTCAGCCGTACGGGCCTCCTCAAGCGCCTCGGCTCAGATCGCCTTTGGGTCTTCCATAGCCATGTTTACCAGGAGTGGTTAGCTGCGGACTGGCTGCACGAACAAAAACTAGACCTTCGGCGATTGCAAAATTTGTTTGGCCATAGCGCTGGTGAAAAATGGAAGACCTACACAGAAGTGAAAACGGTGGCCTGCTGGCTGGCCGCCATGAATGGCAGCTTTCGCCAACTTTTGCTCGACAATGATCCCCTGGTCCTGCTCGGTATGGATGCCGGTACCCTGCCAGCCTCCGAAAGGGAAAAAGTGGTCGAAGCCATTCTGAACGCCACCCACGAAGCCCGCGCCATTGACCACACAGCGCTCGAGCAGTCCCACATCGGCTCATTCAGCCACCCCAAGCTGGAGCCGCAACTCCTCAAGTGGCTGAACGATCCCGGCGTGCATGAGACAGCCAAGGAACTGGCCGTGGAGATTGCTAATCAAGCAGAGTTACGCAGCATCATTCCTCGCTTCTGGAATTTGCTTTCCCAGTCATCGGGCCGCTATCGCATTGAACTCGCCCATGCTTTGGGAAAACTGGCCACCGAAGAGGATTCTATTCCGAAGTGGAAAGCCGTTCTTAATAGAGAACTTCCCCTGGATGAGAACCGCGATATCCTCGGCTACGCGCTGGAACACCTAGTGCTGGAAAACCCGCAAGTTCCCCTTCGAAATGCTCTGTCGTCTGTGTTTCCGGAGCATGATTCCGGCCTCATCGGACACTACAGAATGGTGTGCTTACGACTGCATGAGGCGATGACGCCTGATGATGTTCCGGTTGTTTTGACAGCCTTGAAGAAAGCCGATATCCATACGGAATATCAGGAGTTCCACATTCCAGGTAATTTTTGCAACCAAGCCTTGAAACTGGCTCTGGAAAACATCCAGCGTCCCGACATCGCAGCCGCACTCGCCGACTTTTGGCATCACAGTCTCAAGCGCTACCTGTTCTTGCATGAAATGGTGGATCTTACACATCTGTCCATCGCTGGACAGGATCTGCAGGAACGCCGCCGCACACTGATAAACATCCTCATCTACCACCCGGCTTTCGATGTACAGCAGGGAAGCAAATACCTTCTTTCGCGTCACTATCTTTTCACTCATGAAGACCTCGAGTGGTGTCTGGATGAAATTTTAAAAGCTGGAAATCCAGACGATGCCTGGCGTTACGCATTGGTAGTCGCGGACTTCGTTTGGGAGGTACCGCTATCCCGAGCATTAAGCGAAAAATTCAATCAAGCTTACGCCAGCAGCTCTTATCTCAAAAAGTTGCTTCCCGCTCCAGACGCTGGAAAATCCGTCCTGGAAACAATCGCAACCACCGTTGACTCCCGGCAAAAAGAACAGGAAGCAGATGTCGCAAAAAGACAGAAGCGCACACAACAACAGCAAGTTGCTTTTCAAAAACGTCTGGCAGAATGCGAAAAAGCGTACCGGGAAAATCATGAATCCGGCCATCTTGTCTGGTCGGGTGTGTTAACGATGCTAGGTGCCAGAAAACATCGCCAAGGCTTAATTAGAGAAGAGTTGGGTTTGGAAGATGAAGTACGCGAAAACGAAGAGTGGATAAGAGAAGCTGCTCAGCGCTACATTGTTAAAAGACCCCTTCAGTCGTCCATTGAAGAGGTGAGGGACATTTACCCGCTGTTTGCGCTGGCGGTAGTCCCAACAGAACTGCAGTCCACCGGCCCCGTTCAAGATAGCGTCCGAACTCACTGGCTTCCCGCTCTCATCCGATGCATGACTGATTCATTGCTCGAGAAAGATAGCGTCGGCTTGACTCGCGCCCGCCTGGCTCAGCTTTTCCCCGCAGAATTTGCCCAGGCATTTGGGCAAATTATGAGAAG
>DASWXG010000456.1:0-3445 GCA_036405615.1 Prosthecobacter sp.
GGCACGGCCACTGTCAGCAATGCCGGTGTGGCGAAAGTGACCGGAACTCTCGCAGACGGCTCTGCAATCACCTTCTCCGCCCCGCTCTCCCGCACCAACGAACTGCCCTTCTACGTGCAGCTCTACAAAAAGCTGGGTTCCATCTCCGGCCCGGTGAAGTTTGATGACACTCAGGTCCAGACGGATCTCACCGGCGAAGAACTGCTCTGGTTCCGCCCGGCAGACGCGAAGAGCAAGGTCTATCCGGACGGCTGGCCTGCCGGCATCCTGACCAACCTGATCGGGTCAAAGTTTGTCAAAGCAGCCAAAACCGACACCGTCAGCATCCTGGAATTCAGCGGAGCCGGCAAACTGACCTTCTCTGAAGGCGGCCTCAGCGCCTCCCTGGAAAAAGGCTTCAGCATCACCGCTGCCAACAAGGTGACGAATGATGCGGCCGACAAAACCTTCACGCTGAGCGTGGCGGGTGCCACCGGCATCTTCTCCGGCAGCTTCACACCGCCGGGTGAAAAGGCCAAGCCCGCCTTCAAAGGCGTGGTGCTTCAGAAGAGCGGCCAGGTCTCCGGCTACTTCCTGAGCACAGCCACCACCGGCACACCGAGCCGTTCGGGCAAAGTGGCCATCACACCTGTGACCGTCACACCTCCAGCCACCGGCGAATGAGCGCCCCTGAGAACCAAGAAACACTGATCCATTCCTGACAAAGTTTATGAAAGCACTCAAAACACTCGCCCTCGGCGCGCTGGCACTGGCAGCAGTTCCCGCCTTCGCCCAAGTCCCCGTCACCACGATCCGCATCGTCGCCTCCAACGGTGACCGCACCGCCACCCAGACGGCCATTTCCAACCTTCTGGATGACGGCTGGAAATACCAGGGTGTCGGAGGCGCTGTCTCTGACGGTGGCACTCTGAGCACGGCCACCAACTCCAACTTCGGAGCCTGGAACGGCACCTATGCCGGCCAGCCGGTGATCATCAAGACCTCCTTCTCCGGAGCTCTTGCGGGCATTGCCGCTGTTGCAGGCCAGATCAACCAGCGTTTTGTCGCCACTGACGGAACCGGCACCACCGCCGTGCCCAACCCGCTGACCAGCAGCAACTCTGCCGACTATGAAACGGCCCGGGCGGACTTTGGTTTCTCCACGAACTTCCAGTCCACATCCCCCTTCAACGGCCTGTTCCAGGAGGTGACCTACAGCCCTGTCATCGAGCAGATCGTCGGCATCTCGCCACTCGGCTTCTACGCCAGCCCAGGCTTCCCCGGATCTCCGTCCAACCCCAAGGCTGGCTACGTGCCCAATATCACCACAGCCCTGGCCCGCCAGCTGTATGAAACCGGTTCTGTGCGCCTCGCCCAGTTCACGGGCGACTGGGTGAACGATCGCAACAAGATCGTCTATGCCATCAACCGCAACACGGACGCTGGCCAGCGCTTCGGCGCGCTGCTGGAAGTGGGTTTCAACACCTCCTCCCAGGTCACCGCCTGGTTCCCCACCGTATCGGGCGTCATCAGCGCTGACGGCCTGACCTACGGCGGCACTGTCACCTCCCACCAGCTGTGGCCCGTGGCACAGCAGCCCGGCACCTTTGCCGTGCCTCTGGGAAGCGGCGGTTACAGCTCCGGTGCCCTGCTGGCCCAGAACCTGACGGTGGCTCTCGGTCCGGACGCTTATCGCGGCAAATTCAAGAACGAGGAAAACCAGGATGACTTCCTCTTCCCTGACGCCGAGGCCGGCTACTACATCGGCTACCTCACCCCTGGTGACGCCAACAACCGCGTTCTGGGCAAAGACGGCAAGCTTCCGCAAATCTACCGCGGTGTCGCCCTGCGCTACAACGGTGTGGAGAACACCACGGAAAACGTGAAAAACGGCAGCTACACCGCCTGGCTCTACAACCGCATTCTGAAGCCTCAGACCGGTCTTGAAGACATCAAACTGACCTTTGCCGACGCTCTTCGTGACCGCATCGCCACAGCGGATGCCCCTTCTGGCGGCGGCCTGTTTGACGACGAAACCGTCAAAATCCAGCGCTTCACGGACGGCGGCCTTGTGGTCCCGAAATAAGCCGGCGCAAGCCGCCCGTGGCTGTCTTTGCTGCCCTGCCCCCCGGGGGCGGCTCTTCCCGACAGCAACCAACACCCGTGTGAATGGCGACATTCACACGGGCTTCCCCTTCCGGGTCCCTGCTTTTCCCGGATTCAAGGTGACCCAACGCCAAAAGGAACCTTTCGCATGTATTTGAAAATGTCTGTGCTCAACCGATCTCCACGCCTCAAGGCATGGGTGATCCGGGCCCTTGTGCCCCTGGCCGGATGGAGCATCCAAGGTCTGGCCCAGGAAACCGCCTCACCTGAGGATGAAGGTGCGGCACAGACCATGTATGTTCAGGAATACCGCATCACCGGCAGCCGCAAGCTTGACCGCCGGGATGTTGAAAGAGCCGTCTACCCGTTCCTCGGCCCGGAGCGCACTCCGTCCGATGTGGACAATGCCCGCGCCGCTCTGGAGAAGGCCTATCATGACAAAGGCTTTCAGACCGTCACCGTCCAGATCCCCCAACAAAAAGTAAAGAAAGGGGTGGTGTTCCTCGAAGTCGTGGAAGCCGGGGTCGGCCGCCTGCGTGTGCATGGCTCCCGCTACTACGACATCGAAAAGATCAAACGCCGTGCCCCTTCCATGGCGGAAGGCACTGTTCCGGATTTCAATGAAGTCAAACGGGACATCGTCGCGCTCAACCAGCAAGCCGGCCTCCGCGTCACACCGTCCATCCGTGCAGGCAGCCTGCCCGGCACCGTGGACATTGACCTCAATGTCGAAGACCAGCTCCCGCTGCACGGGAGCCTCGAAATAAACAACCGCCACAACAGCGGCACCACCCCGTGGCGCATCAACGGCGGGCTCAGTTATTCCAACCTGTGGCAGCTGGGCCACACCCTCGGGTTCAACTTCCAGCTCGCACCAGAACGCCTGGACGACGCCCGCGTCTTTTCAGGTTTTTATATGCTGCCAGTACCCGGCCATGAGCGCTGGAACATCATCTTGCAGGCCATGAAGCAGGACAGCGATGTTTCCACGCTGGGCGGTGCAGCAGTGGCGGGTCGCGGGACTGTCTACGGCATCCGCGCCAATGTGCGCCTGCCCGCCCAGGACAGCTTCTATCACCTGCTGAGCTTTGGCCTCGACTACAAGAGTTTTGAAGAAGACGTCATCGTGGCCAATACGGCGCTCTCTTCCCCGGTCACCTACTATCCGCTGAGCCTCAACTACACCGCTGTCTGGAGCCACGGCAAGCACAGCACCGAACTGAATGCCGGCGTCATTTTCAGCCTGCGCGGCCAGGGAGCGGACAGCGACGATTTTGCCGTCAAACGCTACAACGCCGACGACGGCTTCTTTTACTATCGAGGCGACCTGTCACACACCCACGCTCTCAAAGGCGGCTTT
>DASWXG010000457.1:0-2422 GCA_036405615.1 Prosthecobacter sp.
CCAGTCAACGGTGTCTTCACCGGGAGTTTTGTGGATCCAGGCACCGGCCGTAAGAAAGCCTTCCGTGGTGTGATCACCCAGCGGCAAAAATATGGCAGCGGGCTGTTTGTCGGCACCACCCACAGCGGCACGGTTATCCTCTCCGAAAGCGGCTCCGAACCTGCTTTCTGAATCGTTCACAGGTCTCTGGGCCTGAATCCTCACGGCGCAGTCCCCACAGGACTGCGCCGCTTTTTGTTACGTGAGCAAGACCCAACCCCCAGGGAACCAGGGCCTGAAAACAATGGAAACAGGTCATTACAGGAGGCTTGTCAGGATGGGCAGAGCCTCTACACTCGCGCGATGGTTTCCATCGACCTCTCGACCAAAACAGCCCTCATCACCGGTGCTTCACAGGGCATCGGTGAGCAGATCGCCCGCACCTTTCATCAGGCAGGCGCCACAGTGGTGATCAATCACCTGGGCACCGAGGGAACCAGGGCCGATGCCGAAAAACTGGCGGCGGAACTCAATGCCCAGCGCGCGGACAGCGCCCTGGTACTGGCGGCCGATGTCTCCAATCCGGAGGCTGTCCAGCAGCTCATGGGCGAGATCCGCTCACGCTTGGGCGGCCTGGATTTTCTGGTCAACAATGCAGCCATCATCAAGGATCGCACCGTTGCCAAGATGAGCCTGGATGAGTGGGATGCGGTGATTGATGTCAATCTGTCCGGTGTGTTTTACTGCTGCAAATACGCCCTGGAGATCATGCGGGACAACGGGGCCATTGTCAGTTTCGGCAGCATTGCAGCCATCCAGGGATTTTACGGCCAGGCCAACTATGCCTCCGCCAAGGCGGGGGTGCAGGCCATGATGCGGGTGCTCAGCCGCGAAGGCGGCCGCCGCGGCATCCGTGCCAATGCCGTGGCTCCAGGCGTCATTGAGACCAGCATGGCCGCCACCATCCCGGAGGCCGTGCGCGCGGAGATGCTGAAGAATGTTCCGTTAGGCCGTTTTGGCGTGACGGAGGAGGTGGCCAACGCCGTGCTTTTCCTCTGCTCACCGCTGGCCTCCTACATCACGGGCCAGACCCTGGAGATCAACGGCGGCTGGAGAGGCTGATCCACATGCGTGCCCTGGCCCAAATCTCCACGGCCGATGAGGCCGTCGCAGCCATCCCTTCCGGAGCCACCGTGGCTGTCGGCGGGTTTGTGGGCGCGGGTCATCCTGAGGCGCTCACAGCGGCTTTGGAGCGCCGGTTCATCAGCTCCGGCACTCCGCAGGATCTGACACTTTATTATTGTGCCGGCCAGGGGGACCGGGCGAGCCGCGGACTCAACCACCTGGCACACCGGGGCCTGTTGAAACGTGTCGTTGGCGGGCACTGGAACCTGGCACCCAAGCTGGGTGCGCTGGCTCTGGCCAATGAGATCGAGGCGTACAATTTCCCACAAGGAGTGCTTTGTGTTCTCCTGCGTGAGATTGCGGCCAAGCGCCCCGGCATCTTCACCCAGGTGGGACTGGGCAGTTTCATCGATCCGGAGCAGGGCGGCGGCCGCCTCAACGAGCGCACCACGGAGCCTCTGGTGGAGCGCCTCACCCTGGACGGCCAGACATGGCTGAGATACAAGTCACTGCCCATTCATGTGGGACTGATTCGGGCAACGGCGGCCGACCGCCGCGGCAACCTGACCTTCGAGCGTGAAGGCCTGATCGGTGATGTGCTGCCCATTGCCCAAGCGGCTAAAAATCACGGAGGGCTGGTCATCGCCCAGGTGGAAAAGATCGTCGACCGTCATGATGATCCAAAGGCGGTCCGCGTGCCGGGGATCCTCGTGGATCATCTGGTGGTCTGCACGGATTCCCAGCATGACCAGACGTTTGCGGAGGCTTTCAACCCCGCCTACGTCAGCTCTCCCAATGGCCACGGGGCTGCTGAGGCATTGCCGCCATTGGCGTTCTCCGAACGCAAGATCATTGGCAACCGCGCCCTGCAGGAAATTCGCCAGGGAGACATTGTGAATCTCGGCATCGGCCTGCCGGAGACGGTGGCCCGGGTCGCGGCGGAAACCGGACGTCTGCAGGAGTTCACCCTGACCGTGGAAAGCGGCCCTATCGGCGGCGTGCCTTCGTCAGGCTTGAGTTTCGGTTGCAGCCACTATGCCGAGGCAATCATCGACCAGCCCTCGCAGTTTGACTTTTATGACGGCGGCGGTCTGGATATTGCCGTGCTCGGTGCCGTGGAGATTGACCCTGAGGGCAGCGTCAACGTCACTCACTTTGCCGGCCGTTTCGCGGGTGTCGGGGGCTTTCTCAACATCGCCCACCATGCGCGGCGTCTGGTGTTCTGCTGCACCTTCACAGCGGGAGATCTGGAAGTGACCCGAGAGGGGGACCAGCTCCGTCTCCTCAAAGAAGGCCGCCATCCCAAGTTCGTGAAGCA
>DASWXG010000458.1:0-2705 GCA_036405615.1 Prosthecobacter sp.
CTATGACGAGTCCCGTGCCGAACAGGCCGCAGATGCCGTCATTGTCAGCGCGAACGATCTCTGGGTGAAGTGGCATGTGTTCTTCGAACACATCGAGCCCCCGGGCATCACAGCCCTGGAAGAGTCGCTCACCCGTCTGCGCCGCAAGAAGCTGATCCGTTACCAGCGCAGCGACGACAGCGCGCGCCCGGGCGAAGCGATGATCGAAATCCTGCCCAGCCTCGCCCGCAGCATCCCGTTTGACAGCATCGAAGCCTGGCTGGAACGCGCACGGCTCTATGAACCGGAACAGGCTGCCAACGGGCCGTCCGACAGTCCCGACCAGCCATCCCTGCCCGCGTCCCCGGCCGGCTCTGCCGAGCCCGCCGCTGCTGCTCCTGAAGAGCAGGCCATCTCACCCGCCTCCTGACCCCTTTTTCTCTCATGGATCGCCCCCAGCGAATCACTCTCAGCCGCATCATTGCCATCAACTGGTACGGCTTCCGCCGCATCATTGACATGAACGGCCTCGCCCTGCTCTGCGGCGAAAACGGCACCGGCAAATCCGCCCTGCTCGACCTTGTACAATTTGTCTTGTTAGGCAGCAAAGGCACCCGCTTCAACCGCGCTGCCACGGGTGATGGCAAGCGCCCCACCGGCCGTGACCGGGACCTGCGCGGCTATTGCCTCTGTGATACCAATACGCAGACCAAGGACGGCCAGCCCCGCTACCTGCGCCCCAGCGGGGTCACGCTCGTAGGCCTGGAGTTTGAGTGGCCGCTGGAAGAGGGTTTGACCGAACCGCGCCGCGAAACCTGGGGTGTCCGCGTGGAGTATGAGGGGCCGACCTCTGATGCGCGCTACGTCTGGTTTTACACGCCCTGCCGCCTGCACTGGGCGGATGTGACCCGCGACCCGGACCTCACCCAGCCCGGCCGCATGGAGATGCTGCCGGAGGATGAATTCCGCACCCGCATCAAGCGCGACCTGGGGGGTGAATACTTTGGCCGTCTGGACACCTATCTGGAAGAGATGGGTGCTCGTGAGCACCTGTTCTTTGATCGCACGCAGATGAACAAGACCCTGCCCGGAGCCATCGCCTTCCAGCCGGTGGAAAACTTCGAGCACTTCATCCGCGATAACATTCTGGAACCCGGCCTGCCCGAGGTGAAGGAAGTCCGCCGCAGCCTGGACGCCCTGCGCGAGGCTGAGCGGCGTGTGGACACTCTCGGCGACCAGCTTGGCTACCTGCAGCGCATCCGCGAGCATCACCTGACCTTCAGTTCTGCGCGCCGTGAAGAGGCCCTTTTTGGCCACCTCCGCTGTGCTCTGGACCATGCTGAAACCGAGGAGCGCCATCTCCGCGCCGGAAGCGATTTGCTGGCCCTCCGTGACAAGCATGCGGAAGACAAGCTGAACATGGAATCCGCCGTGCGCGAGCGCGACGAAGTGAAGACCCGCTACGACGAGGTGAAACTCGTGGCAGGCCGCGACGACAGCCTGCGCAAGCTGAACGACCTGCGCCGCCAGCGTGCAGACTTGCAGCCACGCATTGAGCGCCTGCGCCTCGCCTCAAGAACCGCCCATGAACTTCTCAATGACCGTGCCAAGCACTGGGAGGAATGGCTTCGCCATGGTCTGCGCGTAGGCCTGAACGCCCAGCTGGAGCGGACGGATCTGCTTTCCGCCCTGCGTCACGAAGATGCCCACGTCGGCCTGGAAGCCCTGCCCGGCCTGGCTCGTGAGTATGACCGCATCCGCCGTCTGGGTGAGGACTGGATGCGCCCCAAGACCGAAGAACTGGACGAACTGGAGCAGGCGGAACTGGACCTGCAACGCCAGCTTGTGAGCCTCAGCGAAGGCCGTACACAGGCCACACCGTTGCTGGACAACCTCCGTTCACGCGGCCACAAAGCCGAGCTCTTTGCCCGTGTGGTGGAGGTGAAGCCTGAGTTTGAGTCCTGGTGGCCTCTGCTGGAATCCGTGCTCGGGCCGCTGCGCCAGACGCTGATCGTGGAAGACTCTTCCTACCTCGCTGCCTGGGAGCAGTTCCAGAAGACCGCAGGCACCGAACTCCTGGCCAACATGGAAGAAATCCGCGCCCTGAAGCCGGAGGCTGCCAAGGGATCCCTGGCAACCATGCTGGAGACCAAAAACCCTGACGCCAGGATTCTGATCAACCATTGGTTAGGCCAGATCATCGCCGTCACCAGCAATGACAAGCTCAAGCTGCATGACCGTGCCATCACCCAGGAGGGTGTGATCAAGGAGCCCGGTCTCCGCCGCCACCTCAGCATCGAAAAAGAACTGACGCTCGGTGAAGAAGGCCTGCGCCGTATGCGCCAGGAGCGCGAAGAGGAAATGGAGCGCGTGCGCGGGTTCATTGCCGACTACCGCCGCGAAGTTCACGCCGTGCGCGGCTGGCTTCAGCGCGGGGTGGAATACCGCCTGGGTGAAGACAATGCCAAGGCTTCCGCTAGCGAGCTTTCCCAACTTCCCGGCCTGGAGGCCAACGAGCGCCAGCTGGAGGAAACCATCCAGCTGCTGGCCACGCCGGAACAGGACCGCCAGCTTCAGGAAATGGACGAGCTGGAAATGCGCCTCCGCCGCCTGGAGCAGCGCATCGGCAGCCTCACCACCGCCGTCACGGAGTTCACCGTGCATGAGCGCCAGATGGTGGAGCTGACCGAATCCACCCGGCAGGAGTTTCAAACCGCCACCATTGC
>DASWXG010000459.1:0-1525 GCA_036405615.1 Prosthecobacter sp.
AGGGTCCTGCCGAGCGTGTGGGCAACAAAATTGACGATGCCCTTGATGCTCGCCCGGGTGAGAAAGTCCGCGATGCCGTGGAGAAGGTCACCGAGTAGTTTCCTCGGGGCCGGGTGCTTTCCGGCCCATCTTTTCGCCTAACTTATTGTATTTAACCAAACACGACTATGGGCATTTTTGCTTGGATCTTTTTGGGCCTGCTTGCAGGCGGCATTGCCAAAATGTTGATGCCGGGGAAAGACCCTGGGGGCTGCCTGGTGACCATCCTGCTCGGGGTGGTGGGCGCCTCCGTGGGCGGCTGGATCGGCACCCAGCTTGGCTGGGGCAGCGTTCAGGAGTTCGACATGCGCGGCCTTGGCCTCGCCATCCTCGGCTCCCTGGTGCTGCTGCTCATCTACCGCATGGTGGCGGGGCGCAAATAAGCCTGCCGCACCTTCAGTTTTTACATCCGTGGACCCTGGCCTGCTTGATGCGGGCCAGGGTTTTGTTTGGGCCTGAACGGGTTGAGGCAGCTCTGGCTGACACGCACGCTTGCGAACATTCTCTGCACAAACTCGCTGTCACGATGGGTACATCCCCTTATCGTACGCGTGAAATTGCATGCAGCAGCGTCGCACCACCCTTTTGCTTGTCCTTCTGGTCATTACGCCCCTGGCCCTCCTGATCTGGCTGGGTACTTACCTGATCCGGGATGCTGCACGGAGTACGGATACCGCCATGCAGGCGGTGCTGACGGAGCGGCTGGCCGCCGCCGCACACTACCTGTCGGGTGACTTTCGCCGGTTCACCGACATGCTGGACCGGATGAATCTGACGGCCAAATGGGACGATGGGAGCCAGCAAGTCGGCGAGCATCCGTGGGTGGTGGAGGTGTGGAGCTCGAACCGCAGCGGTGTGGTGACGAAGATCCTGGAAAAGCCGGGGCAATCCCTCGGGGACGGCGCAGATGCGCAGAGCCGCTCGCGGGCTGTTCTGGAGACCCTGAGCCTGCCAAAGGTCTGGCTGGCAGATCCTGCGCAGCCTTTCCATCAGCTTGGCCGGGGACAGATGTCCATGGACCGGAGCCGACAGGCCTCCTGGCTGACCTTTGCCAGGACAGACCCCTATCACCAAGGTTTTGGCGGGGAGGTTGCGCCGCCGTTGCCAGCCTCGGGCTGGCATGTCACAGACGGGGACTTCATCTACTGGCGGCAGCTGGCGGACGGCGGCATCAGCTGCGCACGGTTTGACAGCCGGCTGCTGCGTTCCTCGCTGTATGAACGTCTACCTCCGCCCGGTTTGGAAAACTGCCCCGGACGCCTGGTGCTGGCCACGGAATCCGGCATCTCTCTCCACTCGGCAGGGCGTATGCTGCCCGGTTCCAAGGATGCACCCCTCGCGACACGTCCAGGCGCTGCCCCGTTTACGCAGTGGGTGCTAGGGTACGCACCCGCTTCGGCGGAATTTCCCAAGCCCTACCTGTTTCCCATCCTGCTTGGTGTGGGCTCCGGGAGTCTCCTGGTTCTGGCGCTGGCATGGACGTTTT
>DASWXG010000460.1:0-2960 GCA_036405615.1 Prosthecobacter sp.
AGCGCTGGGAAATGGACCGTCTGGCCGTGGAACTTGTAGCCATCGGGAATGTCGAATTGCTTCGCCAGTTTGGCATTCGGATCGCGGTAGATCACGGGGGTGTCTTTCAAATTCTCTTTGCTGATCTTGCCCGCCCAGGACTTGATCTCGGCGTCGCTGTCGGGCTTCAGGAAAATGTGCAACACGTCCGGGGTGGACGCCGCCAGCGCCGCGTAGTCGTGGGTGTGGCGGAGGCAGACTGGACACTCCGTTTTCAAGAGAAAATGCAGCGCGACGACTTTGCCCCGGTTCTTCGAGAGCTGAAACTTCGTGTTGTCGAGCGCAGATTCGACCGTGAAGTCAGCGGGGGGCTCGGCTCGTGCTGCCACGAGGAAAGCAAACAAAGCGAGGATGGTGAGGAGAGGCTGGATTTTCATGATTGGCACTTTTTCAGTTTGATTACGACTCACAGGACTTCAACCACAGCATCGCCACCACGTTGGCGGTGTCGCTGATGAAGTGCTGCTTCACACCCTTGAGGGTGCGGATGAACCTGTCGCCTGGCTAAGTAGCCTCGGCTCGTCGTGAGAGGGGCGAGTGCTTGAAATATTCCCGAAGGAGTCGCGATGAGTCTTCAAAACCTCATGACGAGCAAAATCACGGCCAGACCTTCAGATGTAACCTCTGAATGATTCTACCCCTCCATGATTCTACAATGACCTCTGAAGAAGCCTATGCCAGCCCCGCCCGCGCCAGCAACGCCATGGCGTCTGGATCGCGCCCCATGAAATCGTGGAAGAGCTTCGCCGGGTCTTCAGAGTTGCCCTTGCTCAGAATCTTCTCCCGGAACTCACGGCCCACGGCGGGATTCAGCACGCCCTCGCGCTGGAAGCGAGTGAACGCATCCGCGTCCAGCACCTCCGCCCACTTGTAGCTGTAATAGCCGGCCGCATAACCCACGGGGCTGCTGAAGAGATGTCCGAAGCGGCGCACGATGGTCGGCGGCTCCGTCTTCAGCGCCATGAGATAGCCGCTGAGAATCTTGCGGGCCAGCTTGTCCAAATCCGCGCCCTCTTCCGTGGCGTGGTTCATGTGCAGGTCCAGGTCCAGCTTGCCAAAGGCGAGCTGGCGCATGATGTCGCTCGCGCTGCGGTAGTTTTTGGCGGCCTGCATCTTCTTGAACAACCGGGCAGGGATCGTCTCGCCCGTCTCGTGATGCCGGGCAAAGAGGTCCAGGCTCTCGCGCTCCCAACAGAAATTTTCCATGAGCTGGGAAGGCAGCTCCACGAAGTCCCAGTAAACGCTGACGCCGTTCAGGGACGGAATCTCCACATTGCCGCAAAGCTGGTGCAGCAGATGGCCGAACTCATGGAACACAGTGGAAACCTCATTATGGCTCAGCAGCGCGGGCTTGCCATCCACAGGCGGAGTCATGTTGCCGCAGATCAGCCCCAGGTGCAGGCGGCGGTCGCGATCACCGCTCGGGGGCACGCCCATCTTGAGGTAGTTCATCCAGGCGCCGCCGCGTTTGGAGTCACGCGGGTGCCAGTCGGCGAAGAAGGAGCCGATCTGCACGCCCTTCTCGTTGTACACTTCATAGAACTTCACCTCAGGATGCCACACCTCCACAGGTCCAAGCTGCCCAGGGCGGGTGCTCACATTCGGCGGTGCTTCCTTGCCCGGCTCCACATAAACAACTTCCCGGCCCACGATGCGCAGGTCAAAGGCCATCTCCGCCAGGCGGAACATGCCGCCGAGCACCTTGTCCAAGGGGAAGTAGGGGCGCAGTTCCTCCTCATCGAAGTCATACTTGGACTTGCGCTGCCTTTCCGCCCAGAAGGCGACTTCCCAGGGCTGGAACAGGTCCACGCCCTGATGGCTGGCGTCCGCGCGGAACTCCTGCAGTTCAATGGTCTCGCGCTCGAAGGCCTCCTTCACGCGCTCATGCAAGTCCTCGATGAAACGCAGCGCGCTGCGGCCGTTTTTGGCCATGCGGTGGTTCAGCACATGATCGGCGAAGTGCGCCTTGCCCATGATCTGCGCCTTCTCATGCCGCAAACGCAGGATCTTCCAGACGATGTCGGTGTTGTCGTGCTCGGCGCCGCGGCCGATCGAGCACGAGCCTTCCCACACCTGGCGGCGGATGGATTCGTCCTCCAGATGCTCCATGACCGGAATCATGGAGGGGGCCTTCAAAGTGAAACGCCACGCTGGCTTTTCGGGAGTGCCGTGGCCTTTGGCAGCAGCATCCGCGCGCGCCGCCTCAATGGCAGACGCCGGCAGGCCACGGAGACGCGTGGCGTCCTCGATGACGAGGTCCCACTTGTTCGTGGAGTCCAAAACATTCTCCGAGTATTTCTGCGTGATCTGGGACAACTCGGACTCGATCTCCTCCACCCGCTTCTTCTTGTCCGGCGGCAGGTCGGCGCCCGCCTGGATGAAGCCTTCCATGGCCTCGTCGAGAGCGCGCTTTTGCACGGGCTTCAGCTTCCGCGCCTCCTCGGTCTTGCTGTAGGTCACCAGCAGGTCCCACAGGTGCTCGTTCAGCGGGATCTTGGCAAAAAAGGCGCTGACCTCCGCCAGCATCTTGTTGTGCGCCTCGCGCAGGGCAGGGGAGTTGCACAGGGAGTCCAGGTGCGTCACCAGGCCCCAGGATTCATTGAGGTCCCGTGTGGTCTCGTCGAGGCCGAGCACGACGCTGTCGAAGCTCATCTTGCCACGGTCCTGGTCGATCAGCGCGTCCAGGTTCGCCTGGGCCTTTTCCAAGGCGGCGCGGATGTCGGCTTCGATGTGTTCGGGGGTCAGCGAGGACCACCGGATGTGAAAATCCTGTGTGAGAAAGGGGGCTGCCATGATGGGGTCTTTTGGCGGTGCAAATTATGGAGCGACCGTGGGGGATGTGCAAAGACAACCTTTATCCGCCAATGCTCATTCTTCGCATCCATTGACAAACCACGGGCGCTTCCCAACATCCCAGGCGT